>PXQH01000019.1 GCA_003022125.1 Cyanobacteria bacterium QS_8_64_29
AGTGTTACAGAGTTCATGAGCCGATGTGACAACTTCCTTGACAGACACCGCCGTCTAGGATCGAGAGTGTAGAAAACCCTTATTGGTCTGCCTTGAGACTGAATTCTCAGTTCGCGCAAGCTAAACTGTACAGTCCCTTCAATGCCTGACGAATAGGGGAATGGCAGGTTAGGCCCTTTTTCTGCTAGTAGTTCGACTGTAGCCGCAACATCGGTTTGCTGCGTCTCGCTGAGGGAGTCCCACCAATCGCCAAACTCATCCGTGTACTCAATGTCCCAACTCATGCTCCGACCATTACGTTAGCGTAATAATCAAGCAGTGTAGCAGGAACCTTGGTCGAGCAGGGCAGCACCTGCTGCTCCGTGACAGAACTTCGGCAGGTGGTTGAACGGGATAAGCGCGCAGCCCAGCCTGAGGAATGCTTCCTACCGATTGGCACATCCCTCATCCCGAATGCGCAACCGACGGTACCGCGGCGGCGGCAGGCTTGACGGTACCAGCGGGCAGTGAGGGCGGCTCCGGCCAAGGCCCCTCCCTAGGTCAGCTCAGGGAAGACCTCGCGCACGGCCGGATGGACGAGCTGGTGGTGCTTGACGTTGAGGCCGTTGGCCAGCGCCGGGTTGCGATCGAGCGCTTGCAGGCCCTGCTCGGCTAGCTGCTGCACGTAGGGCAACGTGCTGTTGTTGAGCGCCTGCGTTGCCGTCCAGGGAACGGCACCCGGCATGTTGGGCACCCCAAAGTGGACTACCCCTTCCGCTACGTAGGTGGGCTGCGTGTGCGAGGTGGGGCGCAGCGTCTCCACGCAGCCGCCCTGATCGACCGCCACATCGACCACGACCGAGCCGGCGCGCATCTGGCGGATGGACTCGCGCGATACCAGCCAGGGCGCCTGGCGCCCGGGGACCAAAACAGCCCCCACCAGCAGATCGGCTTGGGGAACGATGGCCTCGATTTGAGAGGCATTGCTGTAGAGCAGCTCCGCGCGCGAGCCAAACAGGTTCTCAAGTTCGGCCAGCCGCTCCAGGTTGACATCCAGGATCTGGACCTGGGCGCCCATGCCAGTGGCAATGCGCGCCGCCTCCGTACCGACGACCCCGCCGCCCAAAATGGTGACGCGCCCGGGCCGCACGCCGGGGCAACCGCTGAGCAGGACGCCGCGCCCGCCCTGCTGCTTCTCTAGATAGTGGGTGCCAAACTGCACGGCCAGGCGCCCGGCAATGACGCTCATGGGCGTCAGCAGCGGCAGCCGGCCGTCTTCCAGCTCCACTGTCTCGTAGGCGATCGCCGTCACGCCGGATTCGATTAAGCGCTCGGTCAAGCGCCGATCGGCCGCCAGGTGCAGGTACGTCAGCAGGATGCGATCGGGTTGAAGGTAGGGATACTCCGGCGGCAGCGGCTCTTTGACCTTGATCACCAAATCCCGAGCCCAGGCCGCCTCGGCGCTGGTGACGATCTGGGCACCAGCCTGCTGGTACTCGGCATCGGCAAAGCCAGCGCCTGCCCCGGCCCCCGTCTCGACAAAAACCGCCAGCCCGCGCTCGCACAGCGAGCGTTCCATGTTGTCCCTAGCTGCCGGCTGCCCCGCGTACCCCATACAATAGCAGCAGCGATCGCGCTCCAGAAGCAGCCCATGGCGCCGCCCCAATCGCCACCGCAACCCAGCGTCACGCCGCAGCTGGATGAGCCCAAGTTTGGCTTCCACCGCTATGCCGAGCGCCTCAACGGCCGCGCCGCCATGGTGGGCTTCGTGCTGATGCTGGTTATCGAAGCGGTAACCGGCCAGGGCGTCCTGAGCTGGTTGGGCTCGATTTAGCGCCATGCGATCGCGCCGCCGCTGGGATCCGCTCGCTCGCTTCACCGTTACTGTCGGTGCCGTCAATGCCGCCATTGGCGGCGTGAGCGGACATTGGGCGCTGCTGGGGATGGGGCTGGTCCTGGTCCCGCTCGCGTGGGGCTTGCATCGCCAAAAGCATCGCCGGCAGCGGCGCCGAGCGCCGCCCTATCGGCCGCTCTCGCTACCCGCCGAGCGCTACTAGCCGGCCGCTTGGGCTTCGTGCTGCTGTTGCTGCAAGGCGCGGCCCCATTGGGCTGCCAGCGCTATCTGGGTAAAGGGCACTTGCGCGGCAAGCTCCCCGCCAGGCCGGTAAAACGCCAAAGCCGGCGAGCCGCGCTCGGGCGGATCGGCCGGCGAGACCGGGGTGCCATCGACCAACAGCTCGATGCGCTCGAGCTGGCGCAGCGACAGTTCTTGCAGGTTTTGGGGGCCGCGGCGGCTGGGCCAACCCCAAACCAGGCGATCACCGCGCTGTCCCATGACCGCGCGGATGTCGTATTTCGCCCGCTCGAAATCTTGGGCCCAGCGGCGGTAGGCTTCCACCTTGCGGTGCTCGTGCCAACCGGCCGCGGCCAAGCCCACAAACAGCGCCAGCAGTGGCAGCCAAATCAGCCCGCGTTCCATAGTCTCAATTGCGGGGCGCAATCAGGGGGTCCTGCCCGCCAGCCTAGCCCGCGCTGCCCCAACGCCGCTCCAGGCAAGCCAAAACCGCCTGGCGGTCGGGATCGTGCCAGGTGCGGGGACAGAGGCGGTAGCGCGCGACGCGCTGGCCGCCCTGATGGACGCGGCGGCGCTCGAGCTTGAGGCCCAACAACCGCAGCAGCCGGCGCAGCAGTACCAGCGGGGCTTCATTGCGCTCGCCCAGGCCTAGGGCGCGCTGGACCCAATCGGCTTGGCACCGCTGGGCCAGTGACTGCAGGGCCGGGTCGTCCGCGCGCCATTCCCGCTCGGGCTGGAGGAAGCCCTTGATCCCGACGGCTTGTAGGGCCCGGATGCGCCCCCAACGACCGCGCGGGTTGCCCGCCGACTGGCGCTCGGCCGCACGCTGGGGCGCTGGCATGGCCTGGGGATGCTGCAGCCACCAGCACAGCTCCTGCTGGGCCAGAAACTGGCGCTCGTCGTACCAGACGCGGCGGATGAAAGCCGGTCCCCACTGCGGGTGTTGCTCGATGCCGGGCAAGCGTTGCTGCAAGCGCGCTCGGGCAAGCTGGAAGCGATCACCGCAAGCAGCGACCGAGCCATCGCGCCCGGCGGACTGAAAGCTGGGCAGCGGGGGCGCCTGGTAAATGCGGCGCGCGTTGGCCTCCTTAATGCTGTCTTTGACTTGCCGCTGGTGCTCGCGCTCCTGGGCGGTTTCTTCTAGGACCAAAGTACGTACGCGATGGCCGGCCTGGCACAGTGAGGCCAACAGGCAATCGCGCAAGTGGCGGCGCTCGTAGCTGCGCGTGGCTTGCAGCGTGCAAGCGGCTTCGTAGTGACGGTTCTGGCGGGCCTGCTGCACTCGGTCCACGAGCCGCTCGATGGCTTGCGCGTCGGATTCGCCATTGATGGCATTGGTGCCTTCCTGGCGGACAAAGGCTTCCACCGCTTGCGTTACTGGGGAGGGCAGCGGCGATCGCTCGCTCTCAGGCGCCTGCAATCCGAGCGTCCGGCACGCCACCCAGCGCTTGAGCTGGGGATCGCGCACGCGCATCATCATCTGCAGCTGCGCGTGGGTCTGGAGCACACCCACAAAAAAGCAGAACTGGTCGCTGAAATAGTCCCGCACGCTGATGTCGATGCCGGCTTCGGCCGAGGGGGTGTAGATCAAAAAGTCGGGCTGGCGCTCGCGCAGGTAGGCATCCGGCGCCTGCAAGAACGCGCGCACCTCGGCCTGCTCGCTGGTGGTGGAATCGACGCGCAGGCCGTCGCTACCCGCCTGCTGCAGGACGCGGGCCAGGGCCTCGGCCTCGAGTTGACTGTCAGTGCAAATGGCCGGGCGCGGCGAACTGCGCAGCTGCCGCAGCAGCGGCGAGCGATCGTGGCGCTTGAGCTTGCCGTTGGCATCGAGCGCCCCGGTCAGAAACTCAATCTGGAGCGGTGCCTGCTGGTACCGGTTGAGGACCTGGGTCAGCGGGCGCGCCTCGCCAGCCAGGTGGTGCAGGTAGCGCACGCACCAATCGGCCAAAAAGCCATCCAGCACAAAGATGCGATTGGCGCGCTGGAGTGCTGCCGCAAACCGCTCCAGAATAGCCTCGCGGTTTTTGCGCAGCGTCCCACCCACCAGCAAGTGCATGGTGACGGCCATGGCCTCATCCAAAATCAGGTTTTTGCCGTCGAAATCTGTCGCTCGGAAGTAGTACAGGCTGTCGACGCAGAGGGCCAGGCGGCTGCCCGGATCGCGTACAGCTTCCCAGGCCGCATCGGCATGCAGGTGCCAAAACTGCCAGCGCTGGCAGGCCTGCAGCAGCAGCGAGTTGCGATAGCCCAGCGCCACCCAGCCTTCGTCCGGCAGGGTCGCGATCGCGCGCGCCAGCCAAGCCGTTTTGCCCGTTCCCAAACCGGAACGCACGGCCAGCACGCTGCCGGCGGCCGGGACCTCCCAGGCAAAATAGGGCCGGTCGATGCAGTGGGTGGGGCTAAACTGCTGGCTGCGGTACCAAGCCCGCTGCGCCCGTTCCGCCTCGGGCGAGTCGGCCGGTGCGAACGCCGGTACGGAGACGCCGGCATCGGCAGCTAGCTCGCGCACGACATCGATAAAATCCTGCCCTTTGGGCGTGCCGCAACCACCGCGCAAGCGCCAGCGGTACTGGACGGCGTCGCCACCCTCGCCCAGGCCAAAGTCGAACCAGACCCACTGGCCGTCCTTGCAGTCCACGTGAAACGACTGCTGGGACTGGGATTCGCGCCAGGGCGGGCAACCGCGCATGTGGTTCTCGCCGTAGTACCAGTTGTGGCCGGGCCAGTTGTAGATTTGCTCGGGGCTCAGGCGCGGCAGGACCTGGCGCTGGAGAAACTCAGCCGGCTCGGTCCCAGCGCCGGTGGCGGACGCGCTCGCGCGAGCGCGCTCGCGCCGCGGGGACGGCTTGGGGCCGCTCGGACGGCGCTCGGGCTGGGCCAGATGGAGTAGCTGCTGGCACAACCACTCGGGAGCCAGCGCCACGTCCGCCTCGGCGGGGGAGTGGAGCCAGCGGTAGGCACCGGTGGCGGGATGGTAGGAAGGCGGCAACCCCGATTGGTGGTGGTTGTAGCGCAACTCCAGTAGCTCGCCCGGCCGCGTTTGGCAGCCGGCGCACTCGGTCAACGTGGTTCGCGTAAACGCTTGCAGCGGCTGCCGATAGGGCTCGGGCACTTGCAGCAGCAACTGCTGGCGGCCAGCTTGCCCGGAGGTCCAGCTCACCGTCAGCGGTAGCTCGCCGCCCAGTGCCTGCAGAAGCGATTGCGCGCTGGCGCCGTCAATATCCAGCGCGAGCAAGCCCTGGGACGCCTCGCCCGTGCGCAGGCCAAAGCCGGAGATGTAAGCGCGGTAGGCCCGGCCGGTCTTTTTGCCCATACGCGCTTCACCTTCGAGCAGCAGGCGCTGGATGGTGGCGTGCGGGATGAACGGCTCGCGCTGCCAGTTGCGCCGGTAGGCCGATTTGCCGCGCAGCGGTGTCAGGCTCCAGTGGGCGGGGATAATGGCCAGCTCCTGCGCGATCACCTCGGCACGAGGAAAGCGCTCCCAGATCTTCCAGGCGATGGGCTCGGTAGCAGGCGCCTCAGTCAGCCCATCCTGGGCGTTTGAGGTCTTTGCGGAACTGGGGATGCAAACATCGGGCACGGCTAACCTCCCCGAGCAACAGTTGCAGTTGCGCTTGGGCGGCCTAGCCTACTACATGTAGTGCCCGATTGAAAATCGAGACGGTTAAAACGCTATCGCTAGTGCCGGGCTGCCGCTGCATGGCCTACCGCAGTCTAGCGGACAGCTGCATTGTGGCACGCCGGCTCGGGAGGCGGCGCGCGCGCTGGCGAACGCCGCTCGCCGCTGATGCGGGGTTGCAAGCCGCAACGGGCATAAAATTTCATTACTGAGACGGCCTGCACGCGCAGCGAAGGTAGTACGTTTGGTTTAAAAGATCCGGTAGGCAACTATGGTTCAGCGCAAGTCGAAAGTTAAAATTCTGCGGCCCGAATCGTACTGGTACGGCGATGTCGGCACCGTCGCCAGCGTGGACAAAAGCGGCATTCGCTATCCGGTCATCGTGCGCTTCGATAAGGTCAACTACACCGTTTACAGCGGCAACGAAGGCGGCGTCAGCACCAACAACTTTGCGTTTGAAGAGCTCGAAGAAATCGAGGCGCCGCCGGCTAAAGAGCAGAAGCAGTCAAAAGGGAGCAAAAAGTCTGAGGGCAAAACCAAAGCCGGCGCCGCCAGTAGCGGCCAGGCCCAGTCCGGCAAGGCCGCTAGCAGCTCCCAGAGCAGCGCATCTCGCTCGCAAGGAAGCAGTCAGTCTGCCGGTCAGTCGCAGGATGGCGGCGGCCAGCGGCAATCCCAGAGCCAGTCGCAAGGCAGCAGCCAACAACGGCAGCAAGGCCAATCCGGCCAGTCCGACTCGGGCAGCGGTAGCAGCCAGTAAGGTCGCGATCGCGCATCGTGCCGGAGCTACCTGAAGTCGAAACCGTTTGCCAGGGACTCAACCAGCAAACGCGCGGCCAACGCATTGGGGGTGGGCAGGTCCTGCTGGAGCGGACCCTAGCTCACCCCCCTTCCATTGAGGCCTTCTGGGCGGGCGTAACGGCGACAACGCTGGCGGGCTGGCAGCGTCGGGGCAAATACCTACTGGCCTCGCTGAGGGCCGAGGGCTTTGCCGGTTGGTTGGGCGTTCACCTGCGCATGAGCGGGCAGCTGCTGTGGCTGTCCCGGCAAGAACCACTGCAGCCGCACGCCCGCCTGCGCCTGTTTGTCGGCCGGGACCGCGAGCTGCGCTTTGTCGATATGCGCACCTTCGGTCAGGTGTGGTGGGTCCCGCCCGACTCGCAGCCCGAAACGGTCATGACCGGGCTACAGAAGCTGGGTCCCGACCCG
This sequence comes from Cyanobacteria bacterium QS_8_64_29, assembly GCA_003022125.1. Classification (NCBI taxonomy): domain Bacteria; kingdom Bacillati; phylum Cyanobacteriota; species Cyanobacteria bacterium QS_8_64_29. Next base: position 6,879 of record PXQH01000019.1, read on the forward strand.
CTCTCGAGCGAGTTTTCGCCTGCATACCTGGCGCAGCAGCTGCAGCGCCGCCGCTGCCCGATCAAAAATGCCCTGCTCAATCAAAGCATCGCGGCCGGGCTAGGCAACATTTACGCCGACGAGGCACTGTTCGCCAGCGGCCTCCATCCGCAACGCGCTGCCTACACGCTCAGTGACAGCGAGATCGAACGGCTGCATGCCGCCATTGGGGCTGTTCTGCAAGCAGGCATCGAACGTGGCGGGAGCAGCTTCGGCAGCTTCCTCAATGTCTTAGGGGTAAACGGCAACTACACGGCGCTGGCCTGGGTCTACGGGCGCGAGGGCGACCGTTGCCGCACCTGCGCGGGCGCCATCCACCGCATTAAACTCACTGGACGCTCGGCGCACTTTTGCCCCACCTGCCAGCGCTAGAAACAAGAAAAAATGGACCTGGGCGGAGTCGAACCGCCGTCCAGACCGAGTACGCGCCTACCGCTCGTTCACAGGCTTAGCCGCTTTAACCCGCGCGGCGGGGGTTACCCTTTATCCCGGGTAGCGGGGTTCCCCGGTTGAGCTTAGCCCCAAGGCCGACCGGGGCCCGGCCTCAGGGAGCAGCCGCTGATTTTGGCTCCGCCACCCTTAGCGGCGTCGGGTGGCGAAGGCTCGCTACCTACTGATTGAGGTGGTTAGGCAGCAACCGGGGCTGCCTTGCGAGCGAAAGGAACGATGTTGTTCGCACTTACTTTGGAGTTGAGCCTTGATTATCGAGAGGGGACTCGCTCTCGGCCTGCTTCACGGTATCGGCTATCCTCGGCCTGTCGAAGCCACATCAGGCCCACTACCTATGGTGGCACGTTGCGCGACACTGGGTAGTGCGGTTACCCGGACGGGTGGGGGCGGTTATCCCCACTGCTGCCCCATTCATACAAATTTGAGCAGCAGATGCACGCCCACCAAAGAACATGACTCCCATATTGAGGGAGTTTCGGGGATCGCGATCTAGTGCATAAACTACGAGGATTGGTATTGGCAGCAAAGGGCAAGCTCAAAAAAGGCGCCTTGGTTAGCGTGGTGCGCGAACGGTTCGAAGGAAGCTTGGAAGCGCGCTCGAGCGATCCGGACCTTCCGCCCTACCTGTTTGAGAGTAAAGGCGAAATACTCGATTTGGACGAGGACGGTCAGTACGCGCTGGTCAAGTTCTACGTCCCCACCCCCAACATTTGGCTGAACCTAGACCATCTAACCCTGGTAGAGTAGCTTCCAGGGACCGCATGACGCCCAACAGACCAACAGAAAGCGGCTGGTCCTGTCAGGACCAGCCGCTGGCATCGATGGCTGGATGGACGATCGCTAGCTTTCTTCGCTTAGGAAATTGCGGGCTTGCTGTAGGGCTGCCGCACCAATGTTGTAGAGCGCCCAGCCAGCAGCAACCAGGATGGGCAAAAAGACAATGAGAACGCGCCAATCCATAGCGGTACCTCGCTTGAACGCCTCGGGTGAGATCGGGACGTTTCAATAACTAAGGATAGCTTAAAATTGCTAACGCGTTCCAGTCGATAAGTCAGTACTTTTACTTAGTTCCGTCGGTACCGACCTCAAACCCTAAATCCGTTCCGCGCCCGGCATGGGCGAGGGCAAGCCGCTCGTAGCGTCGGGCGTGCTCGATCAGCTCCGCTGCTTCCGCCTCTGAGACCGCGCGCTTGCATTGGGCCGGGATGCCCACCATCAGCGATCGCGGCGGCACGTCTTTGGTGACCACGCACCCGGCGCCAATGATGCTGCCTGCCCCCACGCGCACGCCGTTGAGCACGATGGCGCCGATGCCAATCTGGCTGCCGCGCTCCAGCCGCGCCGAGTGGATGGTTGCCCGGTGGCCTACGGTCACCTCGGCCTCCAGGATTGTGGGCTCGCCCGGATCGCCGTGCAGGATGGCGCCATCTTGGATGTTGGTGCGCTCGCCAATCTCAATGCGCTCGATGTCGCCGCGCACGACAGCGCCGTACCAAATGCTTGCCCCAGCCCCTAGGGCAACGCGGCCCATAACGGTGGCGTTGGGTGCAACGAACGCGGCGGGCGATAGGTCGGGGGCAGGCCAATCGGACACGGTGGATGGGGGCAAAGGCGCCAGCTCGGATGCCCAAAGACCCTAGCAGATATAATGGAGCGGCCAGCAAGCGGCCGTTTGCGACTCAAACCGATATGGAGTCAGGGTTACAAAATCCCATCTTCGGCCCGGAGATTAAATGTCCGCACTGCCGCCAAGCCATTCCGGCACTAACGCTAACCGATACGTACTTGTGCCCGCGCCACGGGGCGTTTGAAGCCGATCCCAACACGGGCAAGCTGGTTCACCTGCAGTCAGGCCGTCACTGGCGCTGCTGGGAAGGGGAGTGGTACCGGCAGCACACCCACCCCGATGGCATTCGCTTTGAAATCCACGAAGCCCTCGATCGCCTCTACACGCAGGGCTATCGGGCCAAGCGCGTCATTGTGGCCAAGCGCTACCAAGACCTGATCAGCACTTACCTGGAGCGCAACGCCTCCCAGCGGGACGCGCAATCGGGGGCGCCTAAGCTCTACGGTTTGCCTATCGAATTCAGCCCCGACCCCGAAGAGGAACCCTGCTGGGCGGTGATCAACTTCGATGTGGAAAAAGAACCTGGCATTCCGGCGCGCTATCCCTACTTTCAGCTGTTTGAGTGAGCGCGGCCATGCATCACGCCGCCATTCGCACTGCGGACATCCACCGTGCGATCGCTTTTTACCAACAGTTGGGCTTTGAGCTAGAGGTGCGCTACACCACCGGCATAACCCTGGCTTGCTGGCTGGTGGGCTTGGGCTCGCGCCTCGAGCTCATCGAGATCCCGCATCCCAAGCCTGCCCCTGATGCCTTTGGTGACGAGCGCTACGTGGGCTACTACCACCTGTCGTTCGATCTGAGCGCCACGACCGATAGCCTCACCGCGTGGCTCGAGGCGCTGCGGGCGCGCTTGGATAGCGCAGCAGCCTGCGACCCGGATCGGCTTGCGCCGCTACAGGTGTTGCTAGCTCCCACAACTCAGGCGATCGGCAACGGCCGCTACGAGGTGGCCTTCATTGCCGATAGCGACGGCCTGCCGCTGGAGTTTCTGCGGCGCCAGGACGCCCCCAATGGAGAAGCCTGAGGGCGGCAGGGGCCGTTAGAATGCCGGCAGTGGCTGCGAGCGGGGACGAGCGAATGCGCGTTGCGATCATCGGCGGCGGTCTGGCTGGGTTGGCGGCTGCTGTGGAGCTAGTGGATGCGGGCTGCGAGGTCGAAATTTTGGAGGCCCGGCCCTTTGTGGGTGGCAAGGTCGGCAGTTGGTTGGATGCCGATGGCAACCACCGTGAGATGGGGCTGCACGTTTTTTTTGGTTGCTACCAGCAGCTGTTGGCGCTCATGCGCCAGGTGGGGGCCCTCGATTCACTGCGCCGCAAAGAACACGCGCATACGTTTGTCAACGCTGGCGGGCGCATCGGCAAGCTGGATTTTCGCTTTTTGACCGGCGCGCCGTTCAACGGCCTCAAGGCCTTTTTTACCACCAACCAGCTTTCGGAACGCGACAAGGCCTGCAATTCGCTGGCGTTGGGCACCAGTCCGCTAGTGCGCGGCACGCTCGACTTTAGCGGCGCCATGCGCGCTATCCGCCAATTGGACGGCCTGAGCTTTGCCGATTGGTTCCGCCGGCAAGGTGGCAATAATGGCAGCCTGCGCCGGTTGTGGAATCCCATTGCCTACGCACTGGGCTTTATCGATGCCGAGCAGATCTCGGCACGCTGCATGCTGAGCGTCTTCCAGCTGTTTGCCGCGCGCAGCGAGGCCTCGGTGCTGCACATGCTGGAAGGCTCGCCCGATCGCTACCTGCACCAGCCCATCCTCGATTATTTGACGGCGCGCGGCGCCACCATTCGAACGCGCACCCGGGTGCGCGAGATTGCCTTCGAGCAAGGCAGCGAGGGGACGCGCGTGACGGGGCTGACTGTCGCGCGCCGCGGGCAACCCGAGACGGTCGCGGCCGATGCCTACCTCGCCGCCTGCGATGTGCCCGGCATCCAACGGCTGCTACCGCAGGCCTGGCGCCAGTGGCCCGAGTTCGACAACATTTACCAGCTCGATACCGTGCCGGTGGTGACCGTGCAGCTGCGCTTCGATGGTTGGGTGACCGAGCTGCAAGATCCGCAACAGCGCCGCCAGCTCGCGCATCCGGCCGGGATCGACAACCTGCTCTACACGCCCGATGCCGATTTTTCCTGTTTCGCCGACCTAGCGCTAACCAGCCCCAGCGACTACTACAAGCCCGGCGAGGGCTCGCTGCTGCAGCTGGTGCTGACGCCAGGGGATCCGTTCATTCAAGCCAGCAACGAGGCGATCGCACAGCACGCGCTGGCCCAAGTTCGCCAGCTGTTTCCCTCGGCGCGCGAGCTCAACATGACCTGGCACGGTGCTGTCAAGCTCGCCCAGTCGCTGTACCGCGAGGCGCCAGGCATGGAACCGTACCGGCCACCGCAACGGACGCCCGTCGCCAATTTTTTCCTAGCCGGCAGCTACACCCAGCAGGACTACATCGACAGCATGGAGGGCGCTACCCGCTCCGGCCGCCAGGCTGCCCGCGCCATTCTAGGCGAGCGCGTCGCTGCTGCGCCTGCCCCCGCAACGGCAGGGGGCGCGTAACCCATGGCGGAGTGGCTCGAGCACAGCGTGCAGATTGAGGTCGAGGCGCCCATGGAGCTGGTCTGGGCGCTGTGGTGCGACCTGGAGCGCATGCCGCGCTGGATGAAATGGATCCATTCGGTCGAGGTGCTGGCCGATAACCCCGAGCTCTCGCGCTGGACGCTCAAAACCGGCGGATTTGAGTTCAATTGGCGATCGCGCATCACCCGCACCATCGAGCGCCAAATCATCCAGTGGGAGTCAGTCGATGGGCTGCCCAATCGCGGCGCCATCCGCTTCTACGACCGCCAAGGCCGCAGCATCGTCAAGCTCACTGTGGCCTATGCCGTGCCCGGCTACCTGGGCGAGCTGATGGATAAGCTATTAGTCGGCCGCTTGGTTGAGTCAACTTTGCAGGCCGATTTGGAGCGCTTCCGCGACTATGCCCATCAGCTCCAGGCTTCCCAGGGAGGCAGCTAATTCCGCCATGGGGCATTGGCCAGGTGGCGTGTGGGAGAGAAAGTGGCAAAATGCCTGGCGGGCGATCGCGTGCGCTAAGGAGGGGTGCGAGTGAGCAAGCTTCCTAGGGTCAAGCGCCGCTATTTTCTGGGCTGGTTTGGCGTTGGCGTTCTGGCTAGCTACCTGCCAACCGTGCTTGCCGCCTGTGGCCCCAAGAATCAAAAGCAGTCCCAACAGTCCCCTTCAGCTGCGGATAGTGCTAGCGACAGCCCCTCAAACGACGAGGGCTTTCAAGCGATTGGAACCGTCGAGCAGCTAGAGGACAACGGGCAGCTACTGGCCGAGCAGGCAGCAGCTCAACCCGTTTTAGTGGTCCGTACGGATGGCAGCCTATCGGCAGTCAATCCCACCTGCCCTCACCGCGGCTGTACGGTGGCGTGGCAGCAGCAGCAGCAGGTTTTTAGCTGTCCGTGTCACGGGTCCGAGTTTGACGCGCAAGGCCAGCTCATGAGCGAACCTGCCACTCAGTCTTTGCCGAGCTATCCCGTCAAAACGCAAGGCGATCGCGTGCTGGTCAAAAGCCAATCGGGCTAGGGCGTTTACCAAAGTTAAAACCAGAGTAAGATACTGGCCTCAATCTACATGGCGTGGTCGTTCTGCGCCCGCTTTTCGTAGCGCGTCGCTAAGAGCGCCTAACAAAACTGGTAGGGATGGAGATAGAGAGCTCTAGTACTACAGTCGCGGATTGGGAGCCGGCCATCTATCTTGGCAATGCACGACTGCTGGAGTTGGGGGATCTCAACGTGCCAGCAGATGCAACATCGCCAAACCGCGGCTGTAGTACTAGGGCGTGTTCTCAAAGTCGAAACCAGAGCAAGATACTGGCCACAACCCATATGGTGCGGTAGTTTTGTGCCCGCTTTTAAATGCCGTGGCTTTTGCCAATAACCCAATGGCGGCGAAAAAAGCGGGCGAGCGAGGACTCCTCCAGCGGCAGGTAAATGGGCCGCCCGTGCGGGCAGGTATTGGGGTTGCGCGTGCGCTGCCAGCGATCCAGCAGCTGCTGCATGGTGGCCTGGCTCAGAGGGGTACCGTTGCGGATGGCAGTGCGGCAGGCGGTTGCCACTTGGGCTTCCTCCAGGTCTGCGCCGCGGCTGAGCTCCAACAGGGCGTCCGCGCAATCCGAGCGCTGGTGCAAGGCGGCCGGAACGCTGCGAACAGCCCAAAGGCGCTCGCCAAACGGTTCCACGGCAACGCCCAATCGCTGCAGTTGCTCGTGCTGCGCGGCCCCCAGCTCCGAGAGCACGATGGGGCTATCGAGCGCGACCAGGCGCCAGTCATCAACAAGCTGCTCGTACAGAATGCGCTCGTGAACGATGTGCTGCTCCAGCAGCCAGATGCCGGACGCGTGCTCGGCCAGGATGTAGGTCTGGCGCAGCTGGGCGATGGCCTGGAGTTGAAGGGCATTCCCGCTGCCGGCGGCAGCGCTTGCCTGCCCATCGCTGGTGCGGTAGCTGCCGCGGGCCTCTGAAGCCTGTAGCAGTGCCGTTGCGCGGCGATTGCGAACGGCAGTGGGGACGCTTTCGGGATCGAGCTGGAGGGCCTGCTCGATCGCCTCGCTGGCCTGTTCCTGCCAATAGGCCAGCGATCGCAAATAGACCTCCGTTTTGGCCGGGTGGCGGTTCCAGTCGATTTGGCTGGGGCAGGTGCGCAGGTGCAGCCAGCACACCGGGTAGCGATCGCGCGGGAGGGCCTTGTGGGTGCTGTGAATGATGGTTTGCTCCAGCTCCGGCACCCGGACGAAGCGGCCGTTGGCAGCCACTCGCACCCAGTCCGCACGGCGGCGGTGGCAGCGATCGGGCAGGCCCAGCACCACCTCGAGCCAAGACGGTGACTCAGGGGGCTCGGGGCCGGCCTGGGGCGTGGTCACCTCGCGGCAGGCGCGCTGCAGGTCCTCGGCCCGCACGCGCGGCAGCACTTGCGGCAGGATGTCGCGAGCACTCTGGCCGGCGCTGATACGGAACCAGAGGCGATCGTTGTGGTGCACCTGCCAGTTGATGTGCGGATGGCAGAGTGCCAGCTGCTGGATGGTGGCCTGGACGCTTTTGAGCTGCTGGGCAAAGCCAGGCAGTCCCCGACGGCGCACCGGCCAGTTGCCGAACAGATCGTCCACTGTGACGATGGTTCCCGGCGCGATCGCGGCCGCTTCAACGCCCCCTTCGGCACCTTCGCGGTTGTAGGTGACGTGCCATCCCTGGGCATCACCTTGGCGGCTCAAAATCTCCAGCCGGGCGAGTTGGGCTAGGCTGTGGAGCGCTTCGCCGCGAAACCCCAGGCTGGCGATGCGGGCCAGATCCGCGCGCTCGCCAATTTTGCTGGTGCTGTGGGCCCGAGCGCAGGTGCGCAGGTCGGCTAGGGCCATGCCGCTGCCGTTATCGGCAACGCGGACCCGCCACTGCTGGGGCCACAGCGAAACGGCGATCCGGGTTGCGCCCGCATCGAGGGCATTCTCGGCCAACTCCCGGACCGCAGCTGCCAGCGAGTCAATAACCTCGCCAGCAGCGATGCGGGCGATGACATCGGCAGGTAGCGGTTGGATGGAGCCAGCCATGGGCCGATGGGGTTGGGTGCCGCTCGCTACCCGCTCAACGCAAGGGCATCGCTTGCAGCACCGCTAGCGCCGGCTCGCCTGCACTGGGCAAGGAGAGATTCGAACTCTCACGGCCGTAGGGCCGCCACATTTTGAGTGTGGTGCGTCTACCAGTTCCGCCACTTGCCCGCCAATTCGGCTCCGTCATTATAGTTAGTTTGGTGCCGGCCCAACAAGGCCTGATAGTGCTGCGATCGCGCCCAGCGATCGATCTCGCGGGCGCGCAGCACGAGAACTGGATGCGTGCGCTCCTCGGCCTGGGCGCTTTTGAGCATCTCGCCCAACTGCGTCTCGCCGATGGCGTCATAGGCGCGCGCCTGCTCGATGAACGCATCCAGGTTGAGCTGCGGGGCGATGCTGGGCGAGCCGCCGGCCAGCTTCATCAGTGCCGACATGAGGGCGCGGGCATCTTGGGTGCCCAACAGGGCCGCGCGATCGCAGCTCAGCTCGGCGCAGCGCAGCCACGCCAGCATCTGCGATCGCAACGACTGCGCTAGAAACACTCCCCAGCTAGGCAGCAAATCGGCCCCCAACACCACCAGATTGGCCAAGGTCAGAAACACCCCGTGCTCGCATTTGAGGTGCCCCAGCTCGTGCGCCATGACGGCCTGGGTCTCTTGGGGGGTCAGCATCTCCAGCAGCGAGGTATGCAGCACCATAAAGCGCTGCCGGCCGCGCATGGCAAAGGTATAGGCATTGGGGGCCGGATGCTGGTGGACGTAGAGCTCCGGCGGTTCCAGATCCAGAGTCTGGCAGGCCTGCTGCAGCGAGCGGTGCAGCTGCGGTAGCTGCTGCTCGCCCACGCGCACACTGGCGGCAATGTTGTTGAGGTAAAAGACCTGCTCGGCCGCCGGTCCCAGCAAGCTGCGAACGGCGACATCCAGCCCCGGTACCTGCTTGAGGGTCTGGGTGGCTTCGCGATCGAGCGGGTGGCGAAACTCGTCCGCCTTGAGGCCGAGCAGTGGGATGGGGGCCATATGGAGCGCTCGCCCGGCAACGTATTGCGAGTGCCGGCAGGCTCGAGCCTACCGGCCGTTTGCAAGCGGCTGGGATGGGATCCGAGCGCAGCCGCTCAGACGCCGAAGGATTTGCCGCAGCCGCAGGTCTGGCTGGCGTTGGGGTTGGTGAACTGGAAGCCACCCCCAATCAGGGCATTGCTGTAGTCTAGGGTGAGCCCGTAGATGTAGAGCAAGCTTTTGGGATCGGCCACGATCTGGAAGCCGTCGTAGTCAAAGACCTCGTCGTCATCGCGCAACTGGCCGGGATCTTCAAACTCCATCATGTAGGAGAGCCCCGAACAGCCGCCGCTGCGAACGCCCACGCGCAGGCAGAGGTCTTGACCCTGCTGGTCGCGCAATTGGCGCAGGTGCTCGAGGGCGCTCTGGGAGACTTGGATGCCCTGCTCGGTCTGAGTGGTCTGTGTCATAGTGGCCTGCCTGCTCCTGACTCACTCTCATTATGGCGTTATGCGGGGTTGCAGCCAACCTGGGCGCTGGCTAGCGGGCTTGCTGCATGCTTTTGGCTAGCTCTTGGGCAACTTCCGGGCGCGAGAACTCCGGCGGCGGCAGCTCGCCCTGGCGCAGCATCTGGCGCACTTTGGTCCCCGAGAAGTGGACGTGCTCCTCGGGCGGGCTGGGCGTCGTTTTGAGCGTAGCCATCTGCTGGGTGCGGCTGCAGAAAAAGGCGTGCTCGAACTTCATGGGCGTGATGCCCAGCTCCTCGAGGTCGAAGGCATCGAAAATCTGCTGGCCTTCGTAGGTGCCGTAATAGTCGCCCACGCCAGCGTGATCGCGCCCGACGATGAAGTGGGTGCAGCCGTAGTTTTTGCGCACCAGCGCGTGGAAGATGGCCTCCCGCGGCCCGGCATAGCGCATGGCAGCCGGGTTAATTCCCATGATGACCCGCTCTTGCGGAAAGTAGTGCTCCAGCATGATTTCGTAGCAGCGCATGCGGACATCGGCTGGGATATCGCCGCTTTTGGTGGCTCCTACCAGCGGGTGCAAAAACAGGCCGTCGACCGTCTCGAGTGCGCATTTCTGGATGTATTCGTGGGCGCGGTGGATGGGGTTGCGGGTTTGAAAGCCCACGATGGTCTGCCAGCCGCGCTCCCGGAACTGCCGGCGCGACTCGATGGGATCGAGCTGGTACTGCGGAAACAGCGGATGGGGCTCGCGCTCCAGCAGCCAAACCGGCCCGGCCAGCTTGATGGGGCCTTGCTGGTAGAGCACGTCCACCCCAGGGTGCTCGCGATCGGTGGTGCGGTAGACGTTGAGGGCTTCGTAAGCCTGGCTGTAGCGGTACTTCTGCGTGAGCTCGAGGACTCCGACAAAGCGCCCTTGCGGATCGTCGAGGCGTACCCAACCGCCTTCGGGCAGCGGTTCGGCCACCGCTTCGCTTACCGAGAGGGTGACGGGAATGGACCAGGGCAAGCCGTTGGCCAGCCGCATCTCGGAAACAACGCGCTCGTAGTCCTGCTGGTTCATAAAGCCGCGCAGCGGGCTAAACCCGCCGATGGCAATCATGACCAGATCGGAGTAAGCGCGCTCGTCGAGCGAGACGCGCGGCAGGCGATCGCAGTACTCGAGCAGCTCTTGCTTCTCGGCATCGCTGGCAACGCAGTTAACGAGGTGGCCGCCGTGGGGCGCAATCGCATCTTGCTGGACTGGCATAACGGTAAGGTCGCTGGCTGCAGCCTCCCAATGCTAGCAGCGGCGAACCTACAAGGCGCCCACGTTGGCCAGTCCCAAGATGGCACCGGTTCCCAGCACGTGGCCGATGCTGGCCCCAGCCAGGATCTGGGGGAGGCTGAAGCCGAATGCAACCGGTTGGGGCGCGGGGCCCTGACCTTGGGCCGGGATGGGAACGGCAAAGCGCACCAAGGCAAGACCGGCCAGGTTGAACAGAATCATCACGGCTGCGACCGGAGCGCCCCACTCGGGCGTGGCTGGGACGCTGGCCTGGGTTTGCGCCAGAAACGGCCAAAACATGGGTGCCTCCTCAAGGATCGCTGTGGCATTGCTCGGCTGGGCCGATCGCAGGCTAGCACCCGCTTCCGGGGCGCCGCAGCGCCCGGGAGCAGCGTTTACCATAAATCGGGAAGGGTGTTGCGCTAGGACAGCGCGTGACGGCAGCTTCGCAGCCCGCAACGCTGGTTAAAGATCCCGAGCGCCTGGAGCGGCGGCTGCAGGAAATCCCGCTGCAGCCAGGCGTTTATTTGATGCGCGATGCCAGCGGTTGCGTCCTCTACGTGGGCAAATCGAAAAAGCTGCGCTCGCGGGTGCGCTCCTACTTTCGCAACTCGCAGCAGCTCAGTGATCGCATCGCCATGATGGTGCGCCAGGTGGCGGATATTGAGTTCATCGTCACCGACACCGAAGCTGAAGCCCTGGCGCTGGAGTCCAACCTGGTCAAGCAGCACCAGCCCTATTTCAACGTCCTGCTGCGCGACGACAAAAAATACCCCTACCTCTGCATTACCTGGTCGGAGCCCTATCCGCGCATTTTCATCACGCGCCGCCGGCGCCGCGGCAACGCCCAGGACAAGTACTACGGCCCCTACGTGGATGCGCATTCGCTGCGCACGACGCTGCAGCTGGTCAAGCGCATCTTTCCGCTGCGGCAGCGGCCGCGCCCGGTCTTTAGCGATCGCCCCTGCATCAACTACGACATGGGGCGCTGCCCGGGCGTTTGCCAATCGCTAATTGCGCCCGATGACTACCGCGAAACCGTGCAGAAGGTGGCCATGGTGTTTCAAGGGCGCACGGGCGAGCTGCTCGAGGGCCTCAACGCCCAAATGCAGCAGGCCGCCCAAGCGCAGGCATTCGAGCGGGCCGCTCGCCTCCGCGATCGCATCCGCGCTCTCGAGACCCTCACCGCCGAGCAGAAAGTCTCGCTGCCCAACAGCACCGTCTCGCAAGACGCGATTGCGCTGGCGGCGGACGAGCAGCATGCCAGCATCCAGCTGTTTCAGGTGCGCGCTGGCAAGCTCGTGGGCCGCCTGGGCTTTTTTGCCGATGCTGCAGCCGCCGAGCCGGGGGCAATCCTGCAGCGGACGCTCGAGGAGCACTACGCCAACGCCGATCCGGTCGAGATCCCGAGCGAGGTGCTGGTGCAGCACCCGCTGCCTGAGCCGGAGATGGTGGCGGATTGGCTCAGCGAGCGCAAAGGGCGCAAGGTCAGTCTGCTCGCGCCGCAGCGCCAGACCAAAGCCGAGCTGGTTGCCATGGTGGAGCGCAACGCCAGCTACGAGCTGGCGCGCACCCAACGCCAGGTGGATCGCAACACCCGCGCCATGCAAGATCTGGCGGACGTGCTGGATCTGCCCGAGTTGCCCCGCCGGATTGAAGGCTACGATATCTCCCACACCCAGGGCAGCGAGGCGGTCGGCTCGCAGGTCACGTTCCTGGACGGCGTCCCGGCCAAGCAGCACTACCGCCACTACAAAATCCGCGACCAAGCCGTCCGCAGCGGCCGCTCGGACGACTACGCGAGCTTGGCCGAGGTTATCCGCCGCCGCTTTAGGCAGCACGCCGAGGGCACGCTCGCCCCAAATCGCGACCCCGATTGGCCCGATCTAGTGGTGATTGACGGCGGCAAGGGCCAACTCTCGGCCGTGGTGGCGGCTTTGCAAGAGCTGAACCTGCTGCAGCACCTGCGCGTCGTTAGCCTGGCCAAGCAGCACGAGGCCGTGTTTCTACCGGGCGAGGCCGAACCGCTAGCCGCCGATCCCGAGCAACCGGGCATCCAGTTGCTGCGCCGCCTGCGCGACGAAGCGCATCGCTTTGCCGTTAGCTTCCACCGCCAGCGGCGCAACCAGCAGCAGACGCGATCGCGCCTCGACGAGATCCCGGGGCTGGGCCTGCAGCGCCAAAAGCAGCTTCTGGGCCACTTTCGCTCCATCGACTACATTCGGGAAGCAACGCCCGAGCAACTGGCCCAAGCGCCCGGCATTGGCCCGCGCTTGGCCCAAACCATCTACGACCACCTGCACCTGAACTAGCTGCCCAGCAGCCCCTCAATCGAGCTGGCACTCCAACTCGGACACGATGCGATCGCGCCCGGTGGTTTTGGCCCAATAAAGCGCCCGATCGGCGCGATCCACCAGCGTCGTTGCCGCAACCTCAGCGCTGGGCTGCATGCTGGCAACGCCAAAGCTCAGCGTTACGGTACTGCTGGGTTCGACGTGGGGCAGCTGCAGCGCCCGAATGGCGGCTTGGGCGCGCTGGGCTACGTGCCGGGCCCCGGAACGGGGCGTTTGGGGCAGCAGCAGGGCAAACTCTTCGCCGCCGTAGCGCGCCACCAAATCCGAGCGGCCCCGCACTTGCTGCGCTAGGGTCTGGGCCACTTGATGCAAGCAGCGATCGCCTTCCAGGTGCCCGAAGCGGTCGTTGTAGGCCTTGAAGCGATCGACATCGCACAAAACGAGCGAGATCGTTCCCCCACTTCGGGTCAGGCGCTGCCACTCGGTCTCGAGAACGGAATCAAGGCTGTTGCGATTGGCAATTTGGGTGACCCGATCGGTGGTGGCCTGGGCCTGCAGCTCGCCATTGGCTACCTCCAGCTGGCGGTACAGCTCGGCATTTTGGATGGCAATGCCCGCTTGCACGGCGAGCTGTTGCAGCAGCTCCACCTCCGATTGCTGCCAGGGATAGGGGCCGGCGCAGTGGTGGGCGGCCAGCAGGCCCCAAAGCCCGCCATCGCGCACGATGGGCACGACCAAATTGGCTTGCAGCTGGAACTGCGCCAGCATGTCGCGATGGCAGCTTGCCATCGCCGTGGCACTGACATCCGCAATTGCGCAGATGCGCCCCTGGCGGTAGCGCTCGGCCTGCCCGCGCTCGAAGCAGGGATCGCGGTAGGACTGCCCCAGCAGCGAGCGCCAGCCCGGAGCTACCGATTCGGCCTCAAAGGTGCCGCCCCCCTCCGGCTGGAAGCGATAGACCACGGCGCGATCACAGCCAAAGTAGCGGCGCACTTCCTCAACCGTCGCGCTCAGGATAGCCTCGAGCGAGAGCGAGCGAGAAATCCGGCGCGCGATGTTGGCAAAGACGCGCTCCCGTTGGGCTTGCTGCTGCAGGGCTTGCTGGGACTGTTTGGCGGCGGTGATATCCCGGCCGACTGCAGCGACAAAGCGAACGGTGCCATCGCCAGCCAACTCGGGATAAAAAAGAGCCTGATAGTGCCGGATGCCGTTGGGGCCGTCAAAGTCAAACTCGAGCGAGGTGGCTCGGGCGGTTTGAAAGACCTGCTCGGCGGCTTGCTGCCAGAGCGCAACCAGCGTGGGCGGCATGCCCAGCTCTTGGTGGGTCTGCCCGATGAACGCCGCCGCCGGGATGCCGGTTGCCGCCTCAATGCTGGGGTTGGCGTAAACGTGGCGCAACTGGCGGTCCAAGCGGACAATAACGTCGGGCGAGCGCTCGACCAACTCCCGGAAATCGTCCTGCCCGCTACTGGCCTTGCGGCAGGTGTACAGGATGTGGCCTGGATGGGTATCGACCCGCCGGGCGTCGAGCAGCAGCGTGCGTTGCCGGCCGGCGCGATCGGCGATCGGCCACGCTAGGCGGCTAATGTTGCCCGCCGCGTCGGCCCATGGGGCCGGATCCCCGCCCAACAGAGCCTCAACGCTATCCAAGGCATAGGCTTCATCGGGCGTGCAGCCCAGGCAAGTCTCAATGGCTTGGGAGACAAACTTTAAGGTGCCGGCCGAGTCGGCTAGCAGGACGGCATCGGCAACGCCATCCAGCAGCGCGCGAGTGACTTCGTCCGGGACTGGCGCAGGGCAGGCGCGTTCCGGGGACTCAGATGGCATGGGCAACTCCGATTGCGTCACTTGAGCCAGCCGGAACAGTCGAGACGCGCCAGGGCCAGCTTGCTGGGGCGCGCGTTCGCCCCTGGCGGCCTAACCACTCACGTTCGCCCCTGGCGGCCTAACCACTCACGTTCGCCCCTGGCGGCCTAACCACTCATTTTATAGAGGCTAGATTAAGGAGCCATCAGTACGGCGACAGATCCCAGCGCCGCTAGCGATCGCCAGGGGCTTGCAGCACGTGGCGGCATTCGCAGGCCATCGCCTCCAACCCCGTGCGGTTCAAGATGGCGATCCGGCCGCGCTGGTAGCGAATCAGGCCCTGCTGTTTGAGCCAGCGGGCCACCACCGTCACGCTCGAGCGGCGAGCGCCCAAGATATGGGCGAGCTGCTCTTGCGTTAGCATCAGCTCCCTCGATTGGGCGCTGTCTTGGATGCCGAGCAGCCAGCGCGCCAAGCGCCGCTCGATCGCGTGCTTGGCATTGCAAGCCGCGGTTTGTGCCAGCCGCTCGAGCTGCGCCTGCATGTAGTGAATGAGCTGCTGCTGCAGCGCGCTGTCGGTTGCAAATTGCGCCCGCAAAAGCTCGGCATCCAGCTTGAGAGCTTCGGTGCCAACGGGCGCGATCGCCTGTATGTTGCGGTAAGACCCCACCCAGGCAGCGGGAACGCCCAACACCCCCTCGCGCCCGATCGCGCCTGCCTCCACTGCCGAACCATCATCAAGCCGCACGATGCGGACGACCAATCCGCTCTGGGGAAAATAGACGGCATTTAAGGGATCCCCAGGGTGCAGCAGCGTTTCCCCAGGAAGAAAAGAGACGCGCTCTAAGTGTGGCGCTAGTTTTTGGTAGCTTGTTGCCGGAAGCGCCGCTAACAGTGCATTGGTCGCAAACGGCGAAGCAGCGAACACCTCGGTTAAGTTCGCGGCGCGTTGGCGACGCGCCTTGTGGGGAGAATGGCGCTCATGGAACTGCGGTTTTTTACCCGCTGCTAATTA
>PXQH01000020.1:0-9424 GCA_003022125.1 Cyanobacteria bacterium QS_8_64_29
TTGTAGCGGTAGCTCAGGACCAACACTGATAAAAGCCTAGCTACTCTTATTAAAATAGCACAGTTAGCCGCCCTAAAGGGCGGGGCTTGTATCCCCGCTCGTTTTGGTCACCCCCCGCACGCTGGAGGTGACCGGCATGACCCGCGACGGCACCTTTTGGATTGAGGGCGGGCGCATTGCCTATCCCATCCAGAACTTGCGCTTCAACCAGCGCCTGCCCGAAATGTTGGGCGAGGTTGATGCCTTGGGCTATCCCCAGCGCTTTGGCGGCACGGTGGTCCCGGCCGCGCGCGTCCGCCGCTTCCACTTCAGCAGCGTGACGGACAGTATTTGAGCGCGCTAGGGGCGGGCGTCGAGCGGCATGGCATCTAGGCACAGGGTCCTAGCCCGCTCGCTGGGCCAAACGCTAGCCCCAATGGGCACGAAGTAGCGCTTCCGGGCGTCATCCAGCTCGATTTCGTAGCTAAAGGTTAGCCCCACCCCTTCCAGATCTTTGACCGGATCGACCACGCGACCCAACTGGTCCGGATCGCAACCCAGAGCGGGCGTGGCAAAGGCAAACCGCTCCTGCGGAAAAATGACGCTGCCGTCCAGCTCGTAGCAATAAACCACCGCATCCACCACTGGCGGGTGGTACTCGCCGCACTCCTGACAGTCACCACCAGGTTGGTTGATAAAGCCCACAATCAGGCCGTGCAGTCGTTCGGGGTAGTCGTTAGGAATGTCGTTGGAGGGGGCGGCCGAGAGATCGCCTTCCAGTAGGGCGTCGTAGCTGGCCAAATCGGCGGCGCGGTGGAATTTCAGCAGCTCGCCATAGAGGCGATCTTGCTTTTGCTTGCGGATCTGCTCCATGCTCGCCAGCTCCTACAGCCTTGCCCGTGGGGGCTAAGTGTCGCTCGGGTCTTATCGCTATTGTGGCACTGATGGTGCCCTGGGCAACGCATCCGGAGGTGAGGGATCCGTGTCCGCCTGGCAAGATCCCAACCCACCGCTCGATCCCGAGGCCAGCTACCCCTGCCCGGTATGCGGGCGCGGCCAGCTCGCCGCCCTACCGCTAATGGCAGCAACCTTTAGCTGTGATCGCTGCCATCACCTGTTCGCCGCCGATTGCCAGGACCGCACGCTAACCTTGGCCGACGCGCCTCATACCAATTTGAGCAGCAGATGCACGCTTACTAAAGAACATAACTCCCATATTGAGGGAGTTTCGAGGGTCAAAATCTAGTGCACAAGCCACGAGAATTGGTATCAGGCCTTGCAGTGGTACTGGAGCGGTCACCGCTGGCGCGGGCGGCAGTACCGCTCGCAGGCGTTGGGGTGGGACTACCTCCTGGTGGGCGCCATCCTAATTGCGGTACCGCCTACCTTGATTGGCGGCGCTGGCTATCTATTTCCGCCCGCTTCAGGCGGGCCGTTGGCCTGGCTGCCTGGGGTGTGGAGCGCCCTGGCGCTGGTGGCGCATTCGCTGCTGGTGGGCTGCCTGCTGCTGGCGTACTATCAGATCCCTGTGCTCATGCGGGCCCGCGCGCTCATTGACAGCGCCGGGTCCCGCTCGCGCTGAGCGCGTTGGGGAATGCCAAGGGGCGCTAGAACCGCCGCCTGTACGCCAGCTCGTTGAAGCGCAAGTGGAATGCTGTCCCTCCGGCACGCTCGAGCGAGAGCGAGGCATCCAGCTGCTCGGTAAAGGTGCCCACCAACTGCATGCCCAGCGAGTCGGTCTGGTGAATGTCAAGGTCGGGCGGTAGGCCCACGCCATTGTCGGCAACCACAAGCGCAATCTGGCCGTTGCCATCTTGGCTCAGTTGCAGCTCGATGCGACCCGAGCGCCCCGGTGGAAACGCGTGCTTGAAGGCGTTCAACAGCAGCTCGTTAACCAGCAGCCCGCAGGGGTGAGCCGTCTCAATGTTGGTGAGCACCATCTCGGTCTGGCAGTGCAGCGCCACTCGCTCTGGGCTTAGGCTGTAGGCCTCGTATAAGCTCTCGGCCAGCGTTTGCAGGTACTCGCCCAACTCCACTTGGGCCAGGTTCTGGGAGCGGTAGAGCTTTTCGTGAATTAGGGCCATGGCATCAATGCGATGCTGGCTGTCCGCCAGGGTCCGGTGGAGCTCGGGGCTGTTGCTCGCCTCAGCTTGAAAGTCCAATAGGCTCGAGACCACCAATAAGTTGTTTTTAATGCGGTGGTGGATCTCGCGCAGTAGCGTTTCTTTTTCTTGCAGCGAGGCCTTAATGCGATCCTCGGCTTGCTGGCGTTGCTGCTCGGCCTGGCGGTTCTCGATCAGCCGTCCTAGGCTTTGGGCCATGAGCTCGATCAGCTCGCGCTCGTAATCCCGGAACGGCTGCGCGCGGGGGGAAGTGTCGGAGAAGTTGAGCGAGCCGTAGACCGCACCGTTGACAAGAATGGGCGTGCCCAGATAAGCGGCAATGCTCAGATCGCGGTACATGGGATAGCAGGACCAATCGGGATCCGCGCCTGCGTTGTGGAGTGCTAGCGTCTCGCACTGGCGCACGACACGCGCGCAAAAGAGCCCATCGAGCTCGAGAACGGTCCCCGGCTCCAGGGGCATGCCCTCAGCGTTAATGGCATCGATCTCGCAGCGATTGCCATCAGCGCGACCGATGATGCCAGCCGAGAGGCCTAGTAGCTGCCGTCCGGTTTGCAGGTAATCGTCGATAAGCGCCTCAAAACTGTCGTAGCGGGTGGTGTTGAGGCGGTGCAGTTGCTTGAGGCTGTTGCTGTACGCCTGCAGGCTCTGCGATTGCACTCGCAGTTGCTGCTCGGCCTGCTGGCGGGCGGTGACATCGACGCCAGAAGCAATGATGTACTCCAGCTGTCCCGAGGCATTGCAAATGGGGTTGAAGTAGGCATCAAAGGTGACAAACTCGCTCTCCCCAATGCGGACGGTGAGGCTTTGTTGGCTTGCCTCGCCGCGCCGGCAGCTCGCGATCGCCTCGCGCAGCTGAGCCTGCACCTGCGGCGAGTGCGAAACGCCGTAGGTGCAATCGAGGCGCTGGCCGATGACCTCCTCGCGGCACAGCCCTGCCGGGGCCAAGGTAACGGCGTTGACGTCTAGGTAGTAGCCCTCGGCATCCAGCACGCCCACCCGAGCCGAGATGCTATCGAGCACGTTGCGCAAGTACTGCCGGCTGCGGCGCAGCTCGGCTTCGATTGATTTGCGATCGCTAATGTCGCGAAAGCACCAGATGCGACCGTAATGCTCGCCCTGCGAGGAGACAACCGGCTGCGAGTAACGCTCCAAGGTGCGCCCGTCGCGCAGCTGGATTTCCTCGACGTTCTTGGCTTGGGGATCTTGGTAGAGCTTTTCTACCCACTCAATGAACGCCTGCGGCTGCACGAGTTGCGAGCGGACGTAGTCTAGTAGCTGCTGATCGTCGCGGGTTTGAGCGATTGATTGTGGAATCTGCCACAGATCCAGAAAACGCTGGTTGTAGCTGCTAACGTTGCGGTTACCATCGACCAGCAAGATGCCTTCAATCGTTGCTTCCTGCTGCGCTTGGAGCACCGCGTTTTGGCGCTGAAGCTGGGCGTTGGCCTGGTGCAAGGAGTCGGTGCGCTCGGCAACGCGGGTTTCTAGGGTTTGATTGAGCGCTTGCAGGTCAGCTTCGGCTCGCTTGCGCTCGGTAATATCGCGTCCTTTGACAACGACGAACTCGAGTTGCCCGCCTTCATCGCAAACCGAACGCAGCGACACATCGAGGACTCTCTCCTGTCCCGTCGCATCAGTCACCTCGCATTCGTTGCGGACTACCCCGCCAGCTGCAGCGCGTACAAAATACGCTTGGAGCTGCTGCTGCAGCCGCTCGCTTGGTTCCCAGTTGAAAACCTCCCAAAACGGGTGCCCGATTGCGGTCGCTCGCGAGCGACCGATTGTATTCTGGGCCGCTTCGTTGAGCTCGAGCACCTTTCCGTCTGGTGCCAGTAATGTGATGAGTTGAGAGGTTTGCTGAAACAGCGTGCGAAAGCGACGCTCGCGCTCGCGTAAACTCACATTCGATGGCTCGCTGCCATGCGCTTGCTGCTGCAGAGCTTGCTTCTGCTTCTCTAAATTGGCCACTTGGCGTTGCAGGGCCGAGACCATTCCCTGCAGCGTGCTGGCATCGAGCGCGCTTAGCAAGCCAGTTTGGGTGACAACGCCGCACAACTCGCCGCGATCGCCTGTAACGGCGAGCTGCTGCACCTGCTGTTGCCGCATCTGCTTGCGGGCCGTCCAGAGGGTATCTTGCCGGTTTAGCGGCGCCGGCATCTGCTCGATGAGGCGTCCAACCGGCGTCACTGCGGGGTCGAGGCCTAATAGTTGGCAGTCAATGGGGACTTGCGCGGTTGCAATGCCAACTGCTCCTGGCTGCCCCTCACTTGCTTTGTTGGAGGCCGCGATCGCGATGTAATGGCTTTCCTGAGCTTCCAGTTGGGCAGCAACCTCGCGCACGGAGCAACTTGGCGGGACGCAAGCAACATCCGCTTGCAAAGCGGACTCAACCGAGCGATTGGTAAGCGCGTCAAATAACTGCAGCTGCTGCATTAGGGCCTCTAGCGTGACAGCGCCAACAATGCCCCCTTTGGCATCGACAATCGGCAAATGGCGAATCTGGTGGGCTTGCAGTAGCGATAGGGCGGCAAACGCATCCTGGCCTTGTGCCCAAGCAAGCGCGACCGGATTGGGCGTCATGACCTCGCCTAAGGTGGCCGCGCTTAAATCGCGGCCGGCTGCCACTAGGGGCAGCAGATCGCGGCTGGTGACAATGCCGCACAGGCGATTGCCGTCGCTGACCAGCACATAGCTCCCTTGTTCCGCCGCATAGGGCAGGGTCGAGGCTGTCTCGCCCTCAACCAGTTGGCAAGTGCGCCAAGCGGTAGCACCAAGCTGCTCCCCAACCGAGCTCAGCAGCGTATCGGCAGGCGCTTTGGGCGGCGATCGCGCCATCACCTCAGCGAGAGTGGGAGCGGTAGCAGGCATTGCCACGGTTATGCTGGCATCCTTGATGCCACTAGTTTGACAGGGAACTTAGAGTGTAGCCGTCCTGGGTGATACCAATTTGAGCAGCAGATGCACGCTTACTAAAGAACATGACTCCCATATTGAGGGAGTTTCGAGGGTCAAAATCTAGTGCACAAGCTACGAGAATTGGTATGAGACTAAGCTGAACCCAGCGCACGTTTTTTTGTGTCACTAATATGATAGCTAAGTCTTCTTAGTAATAGGGGTATTGCTTCCTGAATTGAGAGATTCGCGTGCTTTGAAGCGACTGCTGACAAGGAGGCTGCCCGATCCGATTAGTTACCCAATCGGGCTGTTTCATCGGATTTGAGTGGTCGGCATTCGACACAAGAGAAAGCACTTTGGTCAAAGTTGAGCTGGATTGACCTTGACAAGCCTACTGGCAGCGCCCAGCTTCTCCCTGAAGAATTCCAATTTTTAATGTCTGCTTGATGGCCGATCTCCCATTCAAACTTGGGAACTTTCAAAACTTTTTAGCGCTGCAAGCGAAGCTGTCCCATTACCTGTTTCAATTAAGACCTCATAGTCAAAGCTTTTGGCTCAACACCAAAGCGACTATTGACAGCTCTGGCCCTGGTTGAGAGTACGCCCTCTGGGAAGCAGTGCAGGAGCGACCGAGCTTAGAGCGCCTAACAGAACTTCTGTAGGTGGTTGAACAGGATGAGCGCGCAGCCCAGCTCGAGGAAGGCTTGGTGAATGTCAGCACGCCGCTCATCCAGAGTTCGTTGGGTACGAGCGGTTTGGCCATGGCATAGACCGGAGCTCTCCCTCCTCATCCCTACCAGTTTTGTTAGCACTCTTATTGGGAGATATCACATCAGTTTGCGGGGGCGTTGCTCCCAAGCGACACGCCCCTAGCCCCTTGCGAGAATGCATTAGCCGGTGCCGGTCGCCGTAGAATTGGGGACGGGCAAACGCGCCGCTAGATGGCGGTTCTCGGCCCATCTGCCAGTTGCGAGGCGCGATCACGGCTCCCCATGGCAAGCCCAAGGTGCTAGTGCATGGATGCCAATGCGCTGCTGGCTTGGATTGTTAGCATTTCTTGCCTTGCCCTGATCGGGCGCGCGGCGATCGCGGGCTCCCAGGCTGGCTGGGTAGGGACCGGCGCAGCCATTTTGGGCCTCATGGCTGGATTGGCCCGCTGGCAGCCCGAGCTGGTGGGCTGGGTGGGCAGCGGCTTGTGGGTCGCGTTTGTCCTGCTGCCGACCTTGGGCGCGCGCTGGCTCAATCGCCTAATGAACCAGGAGCGCTGGCAGGCTGCGCGCCGGCTGGCGGCCGGACTGCGCTGGCTCCATCCGGGCGATGGCTGGTGGCAGCGGCCGCAACTCATGCGTGCCCTGGAAGCGGGCCAGCAAGGCTACTTCGAGCGGGCATTCGCGCTGCTGCAGCAGTACCGCGCGCGCAGCGGCCGCACGGCCCACGGCGCCCAAGCCATCCTCTACCGCATGGGGGCGCGTTGGGAGACGCTTTTGCGCTGGTTGCAGCAGTTTCCGCAGCAGGGCTGGTGGCAGGATCCGGTCCTAGCCGGCCACTACTTGCGCGCCCTGGGGGAGCTGGGCGATTTGAACGGCTTGGTTTGGGGGCTGCATCGCTACGAACGCCAATTCGGCGCGCTCAAGGCCATGCGCGATCCCGTCCGGGCCTTGGCGCTGGCGTTGTGCGCCCGCCCGCAGGCGCTGCAGCGCGCGTTGGCCGACATGCCCCATGCCCCCCACAGCCGAGCGTTTTGGCACGCCACGGCTGCCCTGGCCGCTGGCGATCGCCAGCGGGGACAACAGCAGCTTCAGGCACTGCAATCGGACAGTGCCCCTCCGCTAGCCAACGCCATCGCCTGGCGCTTGGCGCATCCGCCCGCCAACCCGCAACAAACGCTCGATGCCGAATCGTGGCGGTTGCTGGACCAAATCGAGTGCCAGCTGTACGAAGAAGCACGCTACGGCAAAGCTCTAATGCTGACCCTGGGGCGCGCCGGTGCTACCTACGCCACCATTGGGCTCAACGTCGCGGTCTTTGCGCTCGAGAGCGCCCTGGGCGGCAGCACGAACGCGGCCAACTTGGAGCGCTTGGGGGCGCTGCAGCCGGCAGCGGTCTGGTGGGGCGGTGAGTGGTGGCGCCTGCTCGCGGCCAACTTTCTGCACTTTGGCCCCCTTCACCTGGCCGCCAACATGCTGGGCCTCTACCTGCTGGGCCCTTACGTCGAGCGTACCCTGGGCGCCCTCCGCTACTGCCTGGCCTACCTCGCGAGCGGGGTGGGCGCCATGGGGCTGTACTGTGTCCTGGCGCTGCAGCTGGGATCCCCCGAGCAGGTGTTGGTGGGGGCTTCCTCGGCCATCATGGGGCTGCTGGGCGTGACGGGCACCATCCTGCTCTGGGGCTGGTGCCGGGAGCGATCGCGGATTGCCGCGCAGCGCTTGCAGTGGGTGGTGGCGATCGTGGCGGTTCAGGCCAGCTTCGATCTCAGCGTTGCCAACGTCAGCTTTATGGGGCACGCACTGGGCTTGGCCGTAGGCAGCGTTGCGGGTAGCTTGCTGCTGGCTGGCGGCCCGTTTCGCCGCTAGCCCGGGTTCCCCCAGTTTGGGCAAGGCAGTAAGCTGGTTGCCGATAGTGCTATTGGCAAGCCGGCATGGTCAAAATCAACGACAACTTTCTCAAGCTCCAGGCGGGCTATCTGTTCCCCGAGATCTCGCACCGCGTCAAGGCGTTCAGCGAGGCCAATCCCGACGCCGATATCATCAAGTTGGGCATTGGCGATGTCACCGAGCCGCTGCCGCAAGCCTGCTGCCAGGCCATGAAACGGGCCGTGGATGAGATGGGCGATCGCGCCACGTTTCGCGGCTACGGCCCGGAGCAGGGCTACGCCTGGCTGCGCGAGGCCATTGCCGAGCACGAGTACGCGGCCCGCGGTTGCAGCGTCGACCCCGGCGAGATTTTTATCTCGGACGGCACCAAGTGCGACACGGGCAACATCCTCGACATTCTGGGCGATGACAATACTATTGCCGTCACCGATCCGGTCTATCCGGTCTATGTGGATACCAACGTCATGGCCGGCCACACCGGCGAGGCCAACGAGCGTGGTGAGTACCGGGGGTTGGTCTATCGGCCCATGAGTGAGGCCAATGACTTTGCGCCGCCGCTGCCCGAGGGCCCGGTTGATGTCATCTATTTATGCTTTCCCAACAATCCCACCGGCGCTGTCGCCACCCGGACCACCCTGAAGCAGTGGGTCGATTACGCGCGCAACCACAACGCCCTGATCCTGTTCGATGCCGCTTACGAAGCCTTCATCCGCGATCCCGAGATTCCGCACTCCATCTACGAAATTGAGGGGGCGCGCGAGTGCGCGATCGAGTTTCGCTCGTTTTCCAAAAAAGCCGGATTCACCGGCACGCGCTGCGCTTTTACCGTCATCCCGCGCGGGCTGAGCGGCCAAGCGGCCGATGGCTCTGCCGTCGAGCTCTGGCCGCTCTGGAACCGCCGCCAGGCTACCAAGTTCAACGGCGTTGCCTACGCCGTACAGCGGGCGGCCGAGGCCGTTTACTCGGACCAGGGCCAGCAGGAAGTCCGGGCGCTGATCGATTTTTATTTGGAAAACGCCCGCATCGTGCGCGAGCAGCTAGCGGCGGCCGGCTTGCAGGTCTATGGCGGGATCAATGCCCCTTACGTTTGGGTGCGCGGTTCCGAAGGCACATCGAGCTGGGACTTGTTCGACAAGCTGCTGCAAAACGCCCACGTGGTAGGGACGCCCGGTTCCGGCTTTGGAGCAGCCGGGGAAGGCTACTTCCGCATCTCGGCCTTCAACAGCCGCGAGAACATTACCGAAGCCATGCGGCGCGTCACTGACAACTTGAAACTGTAGTCCCTGGTTAAGCCTGCGCCAGCTCGCGCTCAAAACGCTGCTGCAGCTGCGTGGCGCTCAGCTCTTGGCACCAGTAGGCCAGCAGCGCGCTCCCGAATGCCGGGATCTGGTGCTCGGGCGCGCTGCCATCGGCGCGCAGGAGCGGCCAGAGCGCGCGCAAGTCAAAATGGGACGCGTCGCCTTGCGCCGGGCCCAGCAGCGCGAACAGATCGTAGGCCAGGTGCAGCTTGGCAGCGAAGGCCGGCACGCCCTCGTTGGGGATGCACTCGGCCAACAAGGGGGCAAGCTGGGGGGAGTAGGCCGTCAGCTGGGCCAGCAGCCGCCAAACCGGCGTTTTGATGGTGACCGCTTCTGGTGAATCGGTGGCTGGCGGCGCGCTGTAGCGCGCGATCGCGCGCTCGGCAGCGGCTGCGCGAGCTTGGTGATCGCGCAGGAAGCAAGCCAGGTGCATTTGCCGGGCCGGCGCGAGCGCATCTACTAGGGCAGCGGCTAGGGCATCGAGCCCCCAAGCGGGATGGCCCGAGTCGCCGCCGGCATGGGCAATGGGTAA
>PXQH01000020.1:9431-39533 GCA_003022125.1 Cyanobacteria bacterium QS_8_64_29
CAGCTGGGGGTCGGGGGCGGGGGCAGCCAGCAGCAGCACGTCGCTGCCGCGCGCTCGGACGGCCGCGTGCTCGCGCAGGCTGGTGCTGGGCACCGTCGCGTAGCCAGGCATTTGCGTCACGACCAGCGCTTCGCCCATCGGACGCTGCCAGGTATAGTGCCGGGTGGCCTCGGCACCGGCCGAGCCATCCGCACTCGCGCGCTCGGTTTGCAGCAGGGCGCTAACGAGGCTGCTTTTACCGGCGCCGCTGCGTCCCAGTAGCAACAGGGTCACAGGCGGCGGCTCTACTGATTCGCTGCTCGGGGCTTGCTCCAGCAGCTGCTGCAAGGTCCGCCCCTCAGGGCGCGCTAGCTGCGGGGTTGCAGTGGTGCTACCAGCCGGCGGGAGCGTTTCGCCGCTGTAGAGCGCGATCGCCTGCCGGCAGAGGTTGCGCAGGGCTGCCTCGCGCAATAGCTGGCTCAGGTTGGCTACCAGTTGTTGGTTGGCCTGCTGCCCGAAGCGCTGGCTGGCTCGCTGCGCGGCGGCTGCCAGCGGGTTGATCAGCCACCGCGCCCAGCGCCAGGCTTGCCAAGCCCGGCGTGCGGAAGGCTCCCACTGGCGATAGAGCCGGTAGGCCTGGTAAGCCTGCCCCACAGTGACCCGGTTGAGCGCCGGCGCCAGCTTTTGCATCCAGCGGTCCAGATCGTCCACGGTGCCGCGAATGAGGCCGTAGGCCTGCGGCACGTAGATATCCAGCAGTGGGTACTCAACCGCCGGGCGATAGATTCCCGCAATCGCGACAACTAAAGCCTGACAGCGCTGCCAGAAAGCGCCCCAATCTTCCCAAATGGGGGGATCTTCGCGCGCAGCGGCCAGCGTGGCTTGCAGCGCCGCCTCAGCTTGCTGCAGGCGATCATCCTCAGCAACGGCCGCTTCAGCTTCCTCGCGCGCCAGCCCCGCACTCACCTCGGCAGCGGCTGAGGCAATCGAGCTGCCCTGGGGCCGCGTCCACCGCACCAGCAGCCAGCGCCAGCCCAGAAACAGCGGCGCTAGGGCTGCCCAAATCCAGCTCAAGTCCCAACGCTGGAGCTGCCAGCCGGCCGCAAACAGCACTAGGGCAGCCGTCAGGGCAACGGGAAGCCCTAGAACGACCCATTGCCAGCGCTTGAGCCCTACCATGGCGGGCCGTCCCGATCGAACTCAGCCCAGCGGCTGAGTCCGGAGGCAGTGCATGCGGACGGAGAGATTCGAACTCTCACACCCTGAGGGTACTAGAACCTAAATCTAGCGCGTCTACCCATTCCGCCACGTCCGCACGGTCGCGGACTCCCTAATTTAGCATCTGCTCCTGGGGCCTCACCTCAGGGCAGTTGGCAGGATTTGCGCTCGCGATCGCGCTGCGGGTACTGCCAGGAGAAGGCAAAGTGGCTCAGCGCGCTCAACTGCTCTAGCTGATACTGGAGCGCCTGCATTTGCCGCTCTAGTGACGGGCGCTTTTGGGTCGATTGGCCCCAGCGGCCGGCCAGGGCGGGAATGACCTGGGTACCCTCAGGGGCAAACTGCACCGCCCGTTGCGCCTGGTCGACAATGCAGCCAGGCGTCCCGCAAATGCCGTAGGACATGGCATGCCAATCCAGGGTGCCGGGGAAGCTATCCCACGGCTGCAAGCGCGAGTCGAACCCATTCTTGCCGACGGTGCGATTGGCTTTGGGGAAAAAGACAGCGCCGGCCGGAATGTCGCGCTCGAGCACCGGTTGGCCGGCCGCTTGGAGAAAGTCGACTACCCCTTGCGCGGCATGGGCGACGCTGAGCCGCCACAACTGCCGCTGTAGCTGCGCGCGACTGACGCCAGTCTCGGCCGAGCGGTATCCCTGCCAGCGGGGCGCTTCATCCTGGGGCGGCATGTCGCGCAGGGTCTCAACATTTTGTTGGGTCAGGCGACCCTGCTCCAAGTAACGCTCGAGCAGCCACCGCCCCTTGGCGTTAAGCGTGCGCCGGATCAGGGTCTGCTGGGAAGCCTCGCTGTAGATCCACAGATCTTTGACGTTATTGGCAAGCGAGTTGCTACCCGAGCCGTAGGGATAGCGGATGTAGTCGAATAGCACGCCATCAGGCTGGCGCTCCAGCACGGCCTCGACAAGTTGGCGGTACTGCTGCCGGGCCCGATCACTGTAGGGATCGATAAAGACCTTGGAGTCCCCTTCGGTGGCTAGGCTAGTCTTGCCGCGCCCGTTGCGCAGGATGGCGCGATCGCTGCCGTCAGCTTGGGTGTAGGCATAGCCAAAATTCATCGAGTACAGCCAGGCGTGGACCTCGAGCCCGCGCTTGTGGCCTTGCTCGATGGCACGCGCAAGCAGATCGGCATCGGCGTAGTCGGGATGGCTAACGGCCGAGGGCCAGACGGTCGGGTTGTCGCTTGCCGGCAGCAGGACCTGGCCGCTGTAGAAGGTCTCTAGGTGGACTTGGTTGTAGCCGCGGCTGGCGATGCGATCCAGAACTTGCTCTAGCTTGCCGGGGCGGGCATCGCAGGGATAGAGCCGCAGCCAAATCGCTTGGGTCTGGGGCCAGTGCTGCGAGCGGCAGCGCTCTAGGCGTTGGGCGTGTTTGGCAACTAGCTCCTGATAGCGCGCGCGATCTTGGTCGTTGCCGGCAAAGGCAGCCTGGCGCAGCTTGCTTTTGCGCTCGATGGCTGCTTGCGGCAGCTGGCAGTACCGGTTGAGCTCATCGGTGGCTGACTGGCGCTCCTGTTGCTGCGCCAGACTGATGCTACCGGCAACTAGCGCGGCCAAGGTGGCTTGCAACAGAAGCCGCCCCGCGCGGCGGAGGTTTCTCATAGCAGGGGAACTCGTGCGCTATCAGCGATTGCGGCAGGCGCGAACGGGATCCGAACCGTCCCGAGGTCCACCCATGTTAGCGGGTGCCCGAGTAAAAAATAGACGAACGGGCGGGACGGCCTGTTTCCACGCGCCGCGTTGCCATCTCGGCGGCCAAGGCGATCGCGGCTTTGAGGCTGGCTGGATCGGCGCTGCCGCGACCGGCAATGTCGAATGCCGTCCCGTGATCGGGCGAGGTGCGCACGAAGGGCAGGCCGATGGTGGTGTTGACAGCCTGCTCGAAGGCCAGCGCCTTGAGCGGGATCAGGCCCTGATCGTGGTACAGCGCCAGGTAGGCATGGGCCGCCTGCGCGCGCGCTTGGTGCGCGTGCCAGGCGCGCCCGGGCGCGATCCAGAGGGCATCCGGCGGGACAGGGCCCACTAGCGTTACCTCAGGGCGCTCGCGCTGCTCCCGCGCCAGCCAAGCCTGCAGCCAGTCGCGCTCCTCGGTTCCCATGGCGCCGCCTTCGCCGCTGTGCGGATTGAGGCCCGCAACAGCGATGCGCGGGCGCGCGATGCCAAAGTCCTGCGCCAGCGAGGCAACCAGCACCGCCAGTTGGGCGCTCAGGTGCGCTGGCGTTAGGCGCTGGGGAACCTCGCGCAGCGGCACGTGCGTGGTGGCCAGCAGCACGCGCAGCATCCAATCCGTATGCGGGGATCGCGCGGCAAACAGCATGCCCACCGAGTCCCGCCCGGCTTGCCGGGCCAGCACCTCGGTTTGACCGGGGTAGGCCAAGCCAGCTGCATGCCAGGCGGATTTGGCAATGGGCGCCGTCACTAACCCGCTGGCCTCCCCGGCCAGGGCGCGCGCGATCGCAGTTTGCAGAAAGGCGAAGCTGGCGCGGCCGCTGGCCGCGTTGCCCTGCCCCCAACGAATCTCGGCCCGTACCGAGGGGGCCAGCGGCACCTCGAGTACCGGGAGATCGTCGGGGTCGGCCAGCGAACGAACGTGCGGCCGCAGCTGCCGGTAGTGCCATCGCAGCAGCTCGCGATCGGCCACGAGCGCGATTGGGGCTGGCAAGGGCGGATCGGCGAGGGCCTTGAGCGCTACCTCCGGGCCGATGCCGGCCGGATCGCCGACTGGCAGTAATAGCTGCGGTTGCCCCGTACTGGGCGTCATGCAAGCGCTCGCTCCCGTAGGGACAGGCCAGATGGTACCCCAACTTAGCACGCTCGCTAGCGTTGGCTCGCGCAGCCGCCGCAGCGGTTAAAATGCACCCATACCGGCATCAAGCTTGGCGCCAGGAGGCAAGCGCATGACGGCCAATGAGCTCATTTTCAACGCGGCCCTCATCATCACAACCGTCACGCTGGTGGGCATCGCTTGGGGCTTTTTGATGCTCAAGATCCAGGGACCCAACGAAGGCGAAGAAAGCTAAGCCATGCAAGTCGCGATCACGGGCGCCACCGGCTTTGTGGGAACGCGCCTGGTGGAGCGGCTGCAGGCCCAAGGCATGGGCTCGCTGCGCGTTCTGACCCGCAACCCCGAGCGCGCGCGCGCCATCTTCCCGGCCGAGCGCTACCCGCAGCTGGAAGCGGTGGCCTATACGCCCCAGCGCTCGGGGGCGTGGCAGCAAGTGCTGGATGGCTGCGACGCCGCCATCAACCTAGCTGGCGAGCCGCTGGCCGATAAGCGCTGGACCCCAGCCCGCAAGCGCGAGATCCGCGACAGCCGCGCCATCGGGACGCGCCGGATCGTCGAGGCGATCACGCAGGCCCAGCGCCCGCCCCAGGTCCTGATCAATGCCTCGGCCGTTGGGTACTACGGCACCAGCGAGACGGCCACCTTCGACGAGAGCAGCCCGCCCGGCAGCGATTTTTTGGCCCAAGTTTGCCAGGACTGGGAAGCTGAAGCCCAGGCAGTCGAGCGGGTGGGGACGCGCTTGGCGATCCTGCGCTTTGGCATCGTCATGGGGCCCGGCGGCGCCCTGGGCAAGATGCTGCCCCCATTTCGGTCGTTTCTGGGCGGCCCGTTGGGTAGCGGCCGCCAGTGGGTGTCCTGGATCGCGCGCGACGACCTGGCCGATGCCCTCTGCTATGCCCTCAACGCCCCCGAGATGCAGGGCACATTCAACGCCACAGCTCCCAATCCGGTCCGCATGCGCGAGCTAGCGGACACCCTGGGCCGGGTCCTGAACCGACCGTCCTGGTTGCCCGTGCCGGGAGCTGCCCTGGAGCTGCTGCTAGGAGAGGGCGCTCGGGTGGTGCTGGAGGGGCAGCGCGTCCTGCCCAACCGCTTGCAGGCTGCGGGCTTTCCGTTCCAGTACCCCACGCTCGAGCCCGCGCTGGCCCACATTGTTGCCCGCTAGCCGGCCGCTGGGAACGTAACGGAACGGGCACCCGTCTTAACCTCAGGCATTGGTCGCTGTGGGCGCGCGCGCTGAGGTGCTGGCTGCGGCAGCTGGCACACGCTGCAGTTGCGCGCCCAACTGCCGCAGCTTGCCCTCGAGGTTTTCGTAGCCGCGATCGAGATGGTGCAGCCCCGTTACAGTCGTCACGCCTTCGGCTGCCAAGCCGGCCAGGACGAGCGCGGCCGAGGCGCGCAGGTCGGTAGCCTCAATGGGCGCGCCCGAGAGCTTGGGGACGCCGCGGATGATGGCGTGCCGGTCTTTGACGCGAATGTTGGCCCCCATGCGCTGCAACTCCGGGACGTGGGCGAGGCGGTGCTCGAACACGGTCTCGGTGATGACGCTATCGCCCGAGCTCAGCGCCAGCAGCACCATGAATTGGGCTTGCATGTCGGTAGGAAAGCCCGGGTAGGGCGCCGTTTCAATGTCGGTAGCGCTGAGCTCGCCCGGCAGGACGCGCAAGCAATCGGCGCGCTCGCGCACCACCTCGACCCCTATCTCGTGCAGCTTGGCCATGATGGGACCGAGGTGCTCGGGCACCGTGGGCGAGAGGGTGAGCTGCGACCCGGTCAGCGCGCCTGCCACCAAAAACGTCCCTGCCTCGATGCGGTCCGGCATGATGGCGCGATCCACCCCCTGCAAGCCATCCGTCCCGCTGACGGTCACCGTGCTGGTGCCGGCCCCCTGGATGCGAGCGCCCATAGCGCAGCAAAAATCGGCCAGATCGGCGATCTCGGGTTCTTGGGCCGCGTTGTCGATTGTCGTTTCGCCTTGGGCCAGTACGGCAGCCATGATCAGCGTTTCGGTCGCCCCAACGCTGGGATAGTCCAAATGGATGTGGCCCCCCTGGAGCCGGTTGTGGCGGCCCGGAATGGCGGCCCGGACCATCCCGCCCTCGATGCGGATCTGGGCCCCCATGGCCTGCAGCCCCCGCACGTGGAGATCGACCGGACGCGCGCCAATGGCGCACCCGCCGGGCAGCGGCAGCTGCGCCTGTCCCAGGCGGGCCAGCAGCGGCCCCAGGGTAAAAAAGCTGGCGCGCAGGCGCGAGACCAGCTCGTAGGGAGGCGTACCGCCATCGAGCTGGCTGGGATCGAGCTCGAGTGTGCTGCCGCTTCGCCGCACGCCGACGCCCAAGGCAGTCAGGATCTGGCCCATGCGCGCCACGTCCACCAAATCGGGGACATTGCGAATGCGGCACGGCTGGGATGCCAGCAGCGATCCCGCCATGACGGCCAAGGCGGAGTTTTTCGCGCCGCTGATGCCAACGTACCCTGCTAGCGGAGCACCCCCCCAAATTTGGAGGACCGATTGCGCTTGGGTGTCAGAGGTCGGACGGGAATTGATGGCTCACTCCTCCCACAAATTCGACAATCCGAGCCAGGATGGCCCCGATCTTAGCTGAAACCGTGGCAGCGTCCAGGCCCAGCGCAGCGCAAGCGCGCAGGTGGTGTCCTTGCTTGACGGTCGCTGCTAGCTGCGCCACCATTGCGTATTGCTAGATCGATTGCCTGCGGAACTGGCGGAATTGGCAGACGCGCTAGATTCAGGTTCTAGTGTCCGTTAAGGACATCCGGGTTCAAGTCCCGGGTTCCGCACTCGATGGCTGGGCGGCTAGCCGGATGCTGACCAGCCGCCAAAACCCACTAATCAAACAAATCCGCAAGCTGCATCGCGCCAAGGCGCGCCGCGAGCAGGGGTTGCTACTGCTCGAGGGGACGAACCTGCTGGCAGCTTACTGCGCCACCGGTCAGCCGTTGGCTGTTGCGGGCAGCACGCCAACGTGGCAGCAGCGCCACCCGGATTTGTGGGCGCAAGCGGCGCAGCAGGCCCAGCGGGCGGTAACGCTCGCGCCCGGACTGCTGGCGGCGATCGCCACTACTGTGACCCCCGATGGGGCCATCGCGGCGGTCCCGCGCGACCGCGCTCAGGTCTCGCCTGCCCTACCGGTGGAGTTGGGCATTGGGCTGGAGCAGCTGCAGGATCCCGGCAACCTGGGGACCGCGATCCGCACGGCTGCTGCGGCCGGGTGCCAGGGGCTGTGGCTCAGCGCCGGCAGCGCCGATCCCGAAAGCCCCAAGGTGTTGCGCGCCTCGGCGGGCGAGTGGTTCCGCCTGCCCATGGCCGCCGGCGCCGATCTCGGGGAGGTGGCGCGCCGCAGCCAGCAGCAGGGCATGCAGGTCGTAGCGAGCTGTCCCCAGGCCGCGCGGCCGCATTGGGCGATCGGGCTGCGGCAGCCGACGCTGCTGCTGGTGGGCAACGAGGGCGCGGGCCTCTCCCCCGAGCTGGCTGCGGTTGCCGACGTTCGCGCCCGCATCCCGTTGCAGGCCGGCGTGGAGTCGCTCAATGCGGCGATCGCCACGGCCTTACTCGCGTTCGAGGCCGTCCGGCAACGCCAGTAGGCGAGCGGCGAACTGCAAGAATGAAGGCAGGCGCCCTCTGGGGCCAGCCGCGCGATGGGATAGCAAGCGAGTTTAGGAGCAAGCTGTGGCGCACAGGTTCGATTACGATTTGGCCATTATTGGCGCGGGCGTCGGCGGCCATGGGGCCGCCCTCCAAGCCGTCAAGCAGGGGCTCAAGACCGCCATCATCGAGGCCAAGGACATGGGCGGCACCTGCGTCAACCGCGGTTGCGTGCCCTCCAAAGCGCTGCTGGCGGCTACCGGGCGCGTGCGCGAGCTCAACGATCGCCAGCACTTGCAGTCGCTGGGCATCCAGCTGGGCTCGGTGAGCTTCGACCGGCAGGCGATCGCCGACCATGCCAACCAGCTCGCCACCCAAGTCAGCGGCGACATGACTAAGAGCCTGCAGCGCTTGGGCGTGGACATCATTCGGGGCTGGGGGCAGCTGGCGGCCCCGCAGCAAGTCCGCGTCATTGCCGAAGGCGGCGAGCAGTCGCTGACGGCGCGCGACATCATGCTCTGCCCGGGCTCGAGCCCGGCGGTGCCGCCCGGCATTCAGTTGGATGGCAAAACCGTCTTTACCAGCGACGATGCCCTCAAGCTGAGCTGGATCCCCGACTGGATTGCCATCATCGGCAGCGGCTACATCGGCTTGGAATTTGCCGATATTTACTCAGCCCTAGGCTCGGAAATCACCATGGTGGAAGCCCTGGATCGCCTCATGCCGGGCTTCGACCGCGACATTGCCAAATTCGCCCAGCGCTCGCTCATCGCCCCGCGCGACATCGAGACCCGCACCGGCACCCTGGCCCAGCGCATCCAACCCGGCTCGCCGGTAGCGATCGAGCTGGCCGATGCCAGCACTCGAGCCGTTACCGAGACCCTGGAGGTGGATGCGGCCCTGGTGGCCACCGGACGCGTACCGGCCACCAAAAACTTGGGCCTCGATGCGGTTGGGGCCACCGTTGACGAGCGCGGCTTCATACCCGTCGACGATCGCATGACCGTGCTAGCCGAGGGCGAGCCCGTTCCCCACCTTTGGGCGGTGGGGGATGCCACCGGCCAGCTCATGCTGGCCCATGCCGCTTCCGCCCAAGGCATGGTTGCGGTGGAAAACATCTGCGAGCAGCCCCAGCGGGTGAACTACCGCGCCATCCCGGCGGCCGCCTTTACCCACCCCGAAATCAGCTATGTGGGCCTCACCGAGGCCGACGCCCGCGAGCTGGCTGCCGCAGAAGGGTTTGAGGTGGGCACCGTTCGCAGCTACTTTAAAGCCAACACCAAAGCCCTGGCCGAGGGGGAAACGGATGGCTTGGCCAAAGCAATCTATCGCAAGGACACCGGCGAGATCCTGGGGGCCCACATCATGGGGCTGCACGCCTCAGATCTGATCCACGAAGTCGCCAGCGCGATCGCCGAGCGGCAATCGGTGCGCGATCTGGCCTTTCACGTCCACACCCATCCCACCCTCTCGGAGGTGCTGGGGGAAGCCTTCCAGCGAGCCGAACTCACGCCTGCCGCCCGCTAATGAACGCTAATGGAGATTCGCCGCCGCCCGCCCAACCCGGCCATCAACGTCAGCCAGCAGTGCTATCAGGTATCGCTGCCCGAGGGCGAGCCGCAGCACGTGCTGGAGCGCATCGTCTGGCAAAAAGAGCGAGCCGTGGATCGCTGGCGCGAGGCGCTGCCGCTGCAGGCACTGCGCCAGCAGATCCAGCAGCAGCCGGATGCGCCGCGCGACTTTCTGGGGGCGCTGCGCCAAGCCCGCCTGCAGCCAGCCCCCATCGCCGAGATCAAGCAGGCCTCGCCCAGCCGGGGAACTCTGCGCGCTGAGTTCGACCCAGTGGCGATCGCGCGCGCCTACCGCGAGGCAGGGGCAGCTTGTCTGTCCGTGCTTACCGAGCAGGATTTTTTCCAGGGCAGCTTGGATCATCTGGCTGCCGCGCGCGCAGAAGCGGGCCTGCCCGTGCTGTGCAAAGACTTCATTTTGTACCCCTACCAGCTCTATCTGGCGCGCACCTACGGCGCCGATGCTGCTCTGCTGATTGCGGCGCTTTTGCGGGACCAAGACCTGCGCTACTTCGTGCGCATTGCCAACAGCTTGGGCATGGCGCCGCTGGTGGAGGTGCATACGCTCGCCGAGCTGGATCGGGTGCTAGCCGTTGGCGGCGTTGGTCTCATCGGCATCAACAACCGCAACCTCAGCGATTTCTCTGTCGAGGTGCAGGTGACCGAGCGGCTGCTGCAAGCGCGCGGCGAGCAGCTGCGCGAGCGCGGCATTGCCGTGGTGAGCGAGTCGGGGCTGCACGCGCCAGCCGATCTGGCGGCGGTGGCGCGCGCCGGGGCCGACGCCGTGCTAGTGGGCGAGTCGCTGCTGACCCAGCCTCACCCCGGGCAAGCGCTGGGCGAGTTGTTTGCAAACCAGGCCTGAGTCATGCCCGAGCCCCAACAGTCCCAAGCGCCGCTCCCCATCCCCGCTCGCGTCCACTACGAGCTCCTGCTGCAGTTGCTCGAGCGCCAGACGCTGCCGGCGACCGAGAGCTCGCCCGAGCTGTGGCAGCAGGTCCAGGCCCTGGTTACCACGCTGCGCAAAGCGCTGGCGCAGCAGAAGGAGCTGGAGGCAAGCTGCGATGCTGCGCGGCTGCCCTACGAGTCGCGGTGGTCGCTCAACAGCCGACCGGGGCAGGAGCGCAAGTCCTAAATGCCGCTGGTCGTGATCGCGCCAGATCCCTGCAAAGCTGGATGCCGCCAATGCCCAGGCGCGCTAGCGCTGTGGGGATGGGATAATATCAGCACTCGCCAGACGGATTCGAGAGGACGGCATGGAAGACAAGCAAACGCTAATGATGCCGGGGCCGACCCCGGTTCCGGAGAGCGTGCTGCTAGCGCAGGCCCGGCACCCCATCGGGCATCGCAGCGGCGAGTTCAGCGAAGTGGTGGCCGAGATCACCGAGCACCTCAACTGGCTGCATCAGACCCAAAACAATGTCATTCACCTGGCTGCCAGCGGCACTGGGGCCATGGAAGCCGGTACGATTAACTTCCTCAGTCCCGGCGATCGCGTCCTGGTGGGCTGCAATGGCAAGTTCAGCGAGCGCTGGGCGGATATGGCCGAAGCTTTTGGCCTCAATGTCGAGCGCATCAGCGCCCCGTGGGGGCAGCCGCTGGACCCGGAGCAGTTCCGCGCCCCGCTGGAGGCCGACACCGACAAAACCATCAAAGCAGTCATCGTGACGCACTCCGAGACCTCCACTGGCGCGCTCACCGACCTGCAGGCCATCAACCGCCACGTTCGCAACCACGGCGAGGCCCTGACGATCGTGGATGCAGTCACCAGCCTGGGGGCAATCGACCTGCCCGTGGATGCCTGGGATCTGGATGTGGTCGTATCGGGATCCCAAAAGGGCTACATGGTGCCGCCCGGATTGGGCTTCGTCGCCGTCAGCGATCGCGCCTGGCGCGCCTACGAGCGGGCCCAACTGCCGCGCTACTACCTGGATTTGGGCATGTACCGCAAAGCCCTGGACAAAAACAGCACCCCGTTTACCCCGCCCATCAATCTCATGGCCGGGCTGCAAGTCGCGCTGCGGATGATGCGCGCCGAGGGCCTAGAGAGCATCTTCGCGCGCCACCAGCGCGCGACCAAAGCAATGCGCGAGGGCGTCCGGGCGCTGGGACTGTCGCTGCTAGCTCCCGATGGCGCCGCCAGCCCAGCCGTGACGGCCGTAGCCCCCCAGAAGGTGGATCCCGAACGGGTGCGCGCCATCATGAAGCAGCAGTTCGACATTGCCTTGGCAGGCGGCCAAAACCAGCTCAAGGGCAAAATTTTCCGCATCGGCCACCTGGGCTTTGTCAGCGAGCGCGATCTGCTGGCAACCCTCTCCTGCCTCGAGGTAACCCTACGCGAGTTGGGCCAAGACGATTTTACGCCCGGCGCCGGCGTTGCAGCGGCTTCCCAGGTGCTGGGGCAAAGCTGACCTGCTGCCTAGCGCCAGTACGGGCGTCCGTAGCTAAAGACCCCTGCCATCAGGCCGGCTGCGGTGAGCGATGACAGCTGCACGAGCACGCTGGGGAACAGCAGCGTTTTGGCCAGCAACCCCAAAATCAGGCACAGCACCAACGCCCACAGGCTGCCCGCATTGAGGGCGATGCGCGGCCAGCGCCAGCGCTCGCCGATGGCTACCCCCAAAGCGCCCACGCCCATGGCGGCTGCAATGGGTAGCAGCGGTCCTAGCGGCCCTTCTAGCGCTAGCCTCACCCCCCGCTCCAGCAGTGCAATCCGCGCCGATGCCGCTAGCAGCAGCGCATCCCCTACGATGGCGACTGAAGTACTCAGGCAGGCCACCTGAAACAGCGGCCGCCAGGGTTGCGCCCGAAACGAGCGGCGGGGATCCATGGAAGCAGACACCTCCCATCCCAAGCCTATGAGTCCATCCGTTCGTGCCGCCAGCGTTGCGCTCTCCGGAAGCCAAATCCACTACTTGGAAGCCGGCCGCGGTCCGGCGGTCTTGCTGCTGCACGGGGCAAGCTTTGATGCCACCACATGGCAATCGCTGGGTACCCTGGCGCTGCTCGCCGAGCGCGGCTACCGCGCCATTGCCATCGACCTGCCTGACTACGGCGAATCCCAGCGCAGCAACGATCCGCCTGAGGTGGTGTTGCCCGAGCTGCTAGCGGCATTAGCGCTGGCAACCCCAGCCATCGTCTCGCCATCCATGAGCGGCCGGTACAGCCTGCCGCTGCTGGTGCGCCACCCTGAGGCGATCGCTGGCTTTGTGGCCGTGGCCCCAGTGGGCATTGAGCGCTACGAGGCGCAGCTACAGGGCTTGGGTGTCCCCACCTTGGCCGTTTGGGGCGGCAATGATCGCACGGTCCCGCCTGCAGAAGCGGACCGCCTCTGCCAGCCGCTGTTGGATGCCGAGAAAGTAGTTTTGGACGGCGCCGGCCACGCCTGCTACATGCAGGCGACGGAAGCGTTTCACCAACACCTGCTGGCCTTTTTGCAACGCTGCTGCGGCGAAGAAGGGAACTGATGGAGGCTTGGCTGGCCGGAACGGCCGCGTGATTAAAATAAAGTAAACGAACGTTAAGCGAACGAGCCCGTGCCCCGCCCTAACCATTGGCTCCACCTCAGCTGCATGCGCCAATGGCGCCCGCTGCTAGCAGCTGGCCTGCTAGCGCTGGCGCTGGTGGCGCTGCCCCCGCCGGCGCGCGCCGTTGACGATCCCTCGCTGCTGCCCGAGCGCCAGACCCCAGTAATCGATCTGGCCAATTTTTTGCCCCAAGTGCAGGAGCAATCGCTGGCTGCCGATCTGGAGCGCTTTGAGGCCGAAACGGGCTGGAAGCTGCGCGTGCTGACCCAATACAGCGAATCGCCCGGGCGGGCGGTCAAACCCTTTTGGGGACTCGACGAGCGCAGCATCCTGCTGGTCGCCGACGCGCGCGGCGGCAATTTGCTGGCGTTTAATGTTGGCGATGCCGCCTACGATCGCATGCCGCGCACGTTTTGGGTGGAGTTGCAAACGCGCTACGGCAACCAGTACTACGTGGGCGAGCACGGCGAAAATGATGCCATTATCTCAGCCCTGGATGCGGTCCGCACCTGCCTGCGCCGCGACGGTGGCTGCGAAGTCGTCCCCGGCCTGCCGCAGGAGCAGTGGGTGCTGACGCTGGCCACCTCGATTGTAGGCGGCTTGGTCCTGGGCTTTGCGGCCGTGCCGCGCCGGGAAGGGGAAGTCGTTGCCTGGCAATGGCCGCTGATCGTCTCGCCGCTGTGGCTGATCCTGTTTGGGGCCTTTGGCATTGGCCCGGTTGTGACGCGAACTGCCGATTGGCTGCCGCTGTTTCGCAACGTGTTGGGCTTTGCCGGCGGCATCCTAGTGGCTTATCTGACGCCGGTGGTGGCGCAGTCGCTTGGCTCCGATGAGGGCTAGCTACCCCCCCTAGCGCCCGGTCCAAGATCGTGCGAGCGGCGATCGCGGGTAAGTTGGCAGCAGGCGCTTGCGGAGCAATCCATGAGCGATGCGGCAGCAAAGCCCAGTCGGGCCGGCCGCTGGCTGGGCACGGTAGCGCTGGCCGCTTTGTTGGGCTTTAGCTGGCTCCCCCAGAGCTACTACTGCATGGTGAGCTGGCCCTGGCTGGCCCTGTGGCAGTTGGGATTCGCGGCCGCCATGCTGGCGCTTTTGGTCATGCTGCGCCAGTTCCGCGTGCCTTTCCAACGCCTGGGCTACGGGCTGGATTGGGCAGTGGGCGTGATCGCAGTGGCGCTGGCGCTGACAACCGGACTGGCTGCCTTTCCTGGCGTGGCGGCTTGGAACGTGGCGCTGGCGCTGAGCTATGGCGTGCTGCTGTACGGCGGCTGCAACTGGCTGCGGCAGTCGCAGCTGAGCGTGCAGCGTCTGGGGATTGGCATTGTCACCGCGGGTGCCATCAGCGCCCTCATTGCCTTTGCCGTGTCGCTGGCCAACCAAAACGGGCTGCAGCTGGATGGGCTTAGCCCGTTTAGCAACCCCAACTTTGCCGCCGGCTACTTTGTCCTGCTGCTGCCGCTGAGCCTGGCGGCAGCAGTTACCGCTAGCGGGCGCGCACGCGTCCTGGGCGTGTTGGGGAGCGCACTGCTAGCTGCCGCCCTCTACACCACTGGCTCGCGCGGCGGGCTGCTGGGGTTGGGGGTGCTGTTGGTGGCGGCCGTTGCCATCGCGATCGGGCGCAGTCGGGGCCGGCAGCGCCAGCGGTGGCTAGCGGGCGCGGCCGCCGCGCTGGTGGCCCTGCTGGGGGTGGCGGCCAGCAATCCCGCCATTCGCGGATGGATTTATCATCCGCAAGATGCCGGTCCGCGCTGGGAGCTTCGGCTGGATCGCTCCAGCCAAAACCGGCTCTACATGTGGCAGGCCGGGCTCAACATCGCCCGCGATCGCCCCTTAGCCGGTGTGGGGCCCGGCAACCTATCGCGAACTTACAACCGCTACCGGCCGGTTGCCGCCGGCCTAGAAAACTACAGCGTGCAGCAGCTCCACAACATGCCCCTGCAGCTGCTGGCCGAATTGGGCGGATTGGGGCTGGGGGCTTATGCTGGGCTACTGGGCACCCTGATGCGGCTGGGATGGCGGCTGGATCGGGCCCTGCGCCACCACCGCGACCGGGTCTGGCTCTACGGCGCAGGCGGCGGCCTGTTCGCCTACACAGTGGCCAGCCTGACGGACTACCAATTAGAGAGCATCCGCATCAGCGGCGCTCTGCTGGCGCTGGTCGTGCTGCTGGTGGGCTTGGCCGACCGCCACCTGGGCTCGCCCGCATCGCTGGCGCTACTCCAGCGGCAGCGGCGCTGGCTGACCTCAGCGGCCTTACGGCCCTGCTGTTGGTCGTGCTGTTTGTCTGGGGGCCGGCCAGTGCGGCCATGTACCTGAGCTGGGACGGGCGGCGCGAGGCAGCTGACGGCCGCATCCAGCAGGCTTACGCGCAGTGGCTCAACGCCGGCGAGCTCGTGCCCTGGGACCCCACTTACCCGGTGGTGGCCGGCTTTTACTTGCTGCGCTTGCGCCAAGCAGCCGACTCCCCCGCGCAAGCCCGCCAACTGACCGAGACGGCGCATCGCCACTTCCAAACGGCCGTCGTGCTGGCCCCCAACGATGCCAACTTCCGCTACAACTTGGGCCATATTAGCCTCATGCTCGATCAGCCCGAGCGGGCCCAACAAGCCCTGGGCCGCGCGACGCAACTGGCCCCGCGCAACGTGCTGTATCACTACTATTGGCTGGCCCGCGCCTACCAGCGCCAGGACCGCATGGAGGCGGCCGTAACGGCACTGACCTTGCAGGGCCTGGTCGATCCGCAGTTTTTGACCCTGCCGCTGTGGTCGAACCCCGAGCTGGCGCCGCTCCAAGCACCCGTGCTGCAGCGCACGCTCTCGCACCTCGAGGCGCTGCTGGCGGCAATGCCGACCGGCCACCGCCACTACAACGCGCTGTACGAACGTATCCTGCTGCTGCGCTGGTGGCACGACCGGCCGCTACCGCCCATTAAGCGCGAGCGCCTGACCCCGGCCGCCTACGTGGCGCTACTGGGCGAGCGCGAACCGCAGGCCGCGATCGCGCGGCTCAACCGCGAGCTGGCTCAGGTTGAGGGGCCGCAGCAGCCTCCCGAGCTGTTGCTCCTGCGCGCCTGGCTGGATCTGCAGCAATACCTGGATGCCTACCGCCAAGCCCAGCGCTCCTCCACCCGCGCTGGCGAATCCCAGCCAATCCCCGATCTCGGCCGCCGGATCCGGCAGCACCGCGACTTCAAGGCGTGGCTGCGCTCGGTTGAGCCCCAGCCGCGCCAGTTTCAGACCACCAACTTGGGAGCCTACACCTACCGCAACCGCAACATTGCCATTAACCCGCTCATCCCCGATGGGGTAGGCCTCTATCCGCTGGCCCAACGCACCGGCCTCTACGCGGCCGCGACCAACTTCCCGGCCATTTTCCCGCGCCTGGATCGGCGCATCGACCGCCTCCGCAGCGAGCGGCTGGGCTTGCCGCATCCAACAGCCCGAAGCGGCAGTCGGTTTGAGATTCCCGAGCAGCGCAGTCGCGCGGCCTCGGGCAAGCCCTAGGAGTGGTAGTAGCTGCTCGACTCGGCCTCGTCGGTATCGCCTTCGTAGGGCTGTACCCCCGTCTGCGGGTAGTCGTCATCGTTGGGGCCAAAGATGCGCGCAATCCCTTGGCGTAGCGTTCGAACCAACTCCGTCCACATGCGCATGAGCGGTCACCTCCTCTGGAGCGCTCCGGAGAGCGCTTCCAGCTGACCATAGGATTATGATTTCGGCAACTTGTTATTTGCCCTATTTATAGTGTAAGCACCAGCCTCGAGCGAGTTCAACCCCGGCGCTCGCATGCGTCAGGATGGGGAGGCAGTTCCCAAGCCAACAACGCACGCACCGCCCATGACCACTGCAACGGCAGCGCAACCCGAAACGCAACTCCCGCCGCTCATCCCGCGCGAGACCCTATTTGGCAACCCCCAGCGCAGTCGGCCGCGACTCTCGCCCGATGCCCGCTACTTCAGCTACATTGCCCCTGACGAGCAGGACGTGCTGCAGGTCTGGTTGCAGCAACCGGAGGCGGCGCAGGACCGCCAGCTCACCGCCGACCGCAAGCGCGGCATTCGGGCTTATTTCTGGACGTATCGGCCCGAGCAGCTGATTTACCTGCAAGATGCCGATGGTGACGAGAACTACCACCTGTACCTGGTGGATGTCGCCACGGGCGTCGTACGCGATCTGACTCCGTTTCAGGGTGTCAAGGCGCAGCCCATCGAGCTGGATCCTGAATTTCCGGACCAGATACTGGTGGGATTGAATCTCAACAGCGCCGAGAAATTCGACGTTTACCGCATCGACCTGCGCAACGGCGCTGTCGAGTTCGAAGCCGAGAACCCCGGCAACATTGTCAGCTGGAGCGCCGATGCCCGCTTCCAAACCCGGGCGGCCGTCGCGGCAACAGCCGATGGCGGCACGGACCTGCTCTACCGCGAAACCCCTAATGGCGACTGGGAGACGCTGCGCCACTGGGGGCCGGATGACGAAGGCGGTGTTGTGGGCTTTTCCCAAGACGGCGGCACGCTCTACCTGGTGGGCTCGCACGACGCCAACGCCCAACGCGCGATCACGCTGGATCTGGCCAGCCGCCGCGAAACGGTGCTGGCGGCCGACCCGCACTACGATGCCGACGACATCCTCATCCATCCCACCGATCGCACCGTCCAGGCAGTCTCGTTCTACAAAGCGCAGCAAGAGTGGCAGGTGCTCGACGAGCGCATTGCCCCTGACTTTGAGGCGCTGGCCCAGCTGCAGGCGGGTGAGTTTTCCGTCATCAGCCGCGATTTAAGCGATCGCCACTGGTTGGTGGCCTACCTCGCCGACGACGGCCCGGTCTACTACTACCGCTACGATCGCGACTCGCGCACCGGCGAGCGGCTGTTTAGCAACCGGCCGGAACTCGAGGACCTGTCGCTGGCTGCCATGCAGCCGGTGCAGTACCA
This sequence comes from Cyanobacteria bacterium QS_8_64_29, assembly GCA_003022125.1. NCBI lineage: Bacteria > Bacillati > Cyanobacteriota > Cyanobacteria bacterium QS_8_64_29. The sequence goes on from PXQH01000020.1 coordinate 27,054, forward strand.
GGCCCGCGATGGGCTCACCATCCACGGCTACCTCACCACGCCAGTGGGCCTGCCGGCCCAAAACCTGCCGGCGGTGCTGCTGGTGCACGGCGGCCCCTGGGCGCGCGATACCTGGGGCTACCACCCTGAGGTGCAGTGGCTGGCCAACCGCGGCTACGCCGTGCTGCAAGTCAACTTCCGCGGCTCGACCGGCTACGGCAAAGCCTTCCTCAATGCCGGCAACCGCGAGTGGGGCGGGGCCATGCACGCCGATTTGGTCGATGCCGTGCAGTGGCTCACCCAGCAAGGCATTGCCGATCCCGAGCGCGTCGCCATCATGGGCGGATCCTACGGGGGCTACGCCACGCTTGCCGGCCTAACGTTTACCCCCGAGACCTTTGCCTGCGGCGTGGACATTGTCGGGCCCTCCAACCTGATAACGCTCATCCAGAGCGTGCCCCCCTACTGGAAGCCCATGATGGCGATGTTCGCCCATCGGGTGGGCAACATCGAGACCGAGGCGGACTTTTTGCAGGCGCGATCGCCGCTGCTCTACACGGATCGGATCCAAAAACCGCTGCTGATTGCCCAAGGCGCCAACGACCCGCGCGTCAAGCAGGCCGAGAGCGAGCAAATCGTTGAGGCCATGCAGCGCGCCGGCAAGCCAGTCGAGTACGTGGTCTACACCGACGAAGGCCACGGCTTCGCACGGCCCGAGAACCGCCTGCACTTTCACGCGCTCGCCGAGGCATTCCTCGCGCGCTATCTGGGCGGGCGCGCCGAACCCATGGGAACCATTGAGGGGCACTCGGGGACCATTCAAGCTAACCCCGAGCAGTAACCATGGTCCTGCGCAGCATGGCCCTGCGCCGGTTGGTAGGCTGCCTGGCGGCGGTTCTAGGGGCCGCCGCGATGGCGCCGGCGGCAGCGGCCGAACCGCCCAAAGTGGGCACCAAGCCCTTCCCGCCGTTTGTCTTCGAGCGGGATGCGGGCGAGCAGCCCACCGGCTACAGCATCGAGCTCTGGCAGCGCATGGCCCAGAAGCTAGGTTACGAAACCACCTTCGTCACCTACGACTCGCTGCCAGCAGGGCTGGCAGCGGTGGAGTCGGGGCAGGTCGATGCCGCCATTGCCGGGATTAGCATCACCGCCGAGCGCGAGCGTCGCCTCGATTTTTCCTATGGCTACTACACCAGTGGCTTGCAAGTTGCGGTGACCGATCGCAGCCAGCATCCGGCCGCGATCGTCCACCACTACCTGCTCGCGCCCGAGATCCTGCGGGCGTTAGCGATCGCGCTGGGCATTGCTTTTGTCAGTGCGAACGCGTTTTGGTTCTTCGAGCGCCACCACCACCCGGACCTGCCGCACCAGTACTGGCGGGGCGTGGGCGAGGGTTTGTGGTGGGCGATCGTCACGGCCACCACGGTGGGGTACGGCGATCGCGTGCCCCGCACGGTGCCGGGACGGTTGGTGGCGATCGCCTGGATGCTCTCAGGAATCGTGGTGTTTGCCTACGTGACCGCAACCCTGGCTGCCAGCCGCCATCGCCCATTGCAGGGCTCGAGGACCTGCACGGTCAGCGCGTGGCCATGGTAGCCGGCACGAGCGCCGCCGAGTACTTGCGGCGCCAGCCCGTCCGGCCCATTCCGTTCGAGCGGCCTGAGGCGGCCTATTGGGCCGTTGCCGAGGGCCAGGTGCCAGCCATGTTTTACGATGCGCCCACCCTGGCCTATCGTGCCGCCCGCGATGGCAAGCTGCGCGCGGTTGGGGAGCGCTTTGCGCGGCAGCAGTACGGCATCGCCCTGCCGCCAGACAGCCCGCGCCAGGAAGCCGTCAACCGCACCTTGTTGCAGCTGCAAGAGGCGGGCGCGCTAGTGCAGCTGCAGCGCAAGTGGTTCCGGGCGCCCGAGTGAGGGCCTAGCTTGGCTCGGCCAGGGGCGTGGATGCGGGAGTGGCGCTCTCCAGCTCCAGCAGCGTGCCCACCACGCAAGCCGAGTGCAGCACTGCCCCGGCCAGGGTGGCCTGCTCTAGCTCGGCACACAACAAGTTGGCATTGCTTAAGTTGGCGCCAGCCAGATTGGCCCCTTGCAGGTCGGTTTCTTCCAGGTTGGCCTCGCTCAGGTTAGCCCCCTGAAGCTCGGCTTGCGCCAAGCTGGCTGCTTTTAAATTGGCGCCGCTGAGATTGGCACCGCGCAGGTCGGCCGCGCGGAACTCCACCCCTTGCAGGTTGACGCCGCTGAAGTTGGCGCCGCTCAAAAAAGCGCCTGCCAGCGAGGCTTGGGCCAGCAGTGCCCCCATGAAGTTGCCCCCGCGCAGGTCCGCCCCGCGCAGGTCGGCCCCACGCAGGTCGGCCCGCATGAAGTTGGCGCCCCAAAAGGTGGCCCGCAGGTCGGCCGCGGCGAGCTGCGCCCCTAGCAAGTTGGCGCCATTGAGCCGCGCCGAGCGCACGTTTGCGCGCGATAGGTCGGCACCAGCCAGGTTGGCGCCCATGAGCTCGCTTTGGGTTAGGTCGCTGTCGGCAAGCAGTGCATCTTCCAGATCGGCGCCGGGCAACTGCTTGTATTGTCCGGCTCGAACGGCATCCCAATCCATGGTTTTGGCCCTCTGTGGGTCTTATCCGCCACTGGCTTCTTCCTCGAGCAGCCACAACCCGGCTGCCATTTTGGGTTGGCTGGCCTCTAGGGTAATGCCCTGCTGCAGCCCAGCCACCACTAGCTCTAGCGCCTCAACCAACTTGGGGTCAAAGGCCTCGCCAGCTTGCTGCCGGCATTCCTCAAGGGCCTGGGCTAGGGCTTGCTCGCGCTCCGGTGGTGCTTGGTCCGGTTGCGGGCGCAACGTGCGAATGGCATTGACGCGCGATTGAAACTCACGCGCCAGCGCCAGAATGCGCGACTCGAGCGGAATGGCATCGTGGGATAGTCCACCAGGCGGTCCCGTTCCGTTCCAACACTCGCTCTGGTGGGTAATGATGTTGGCAACCGCGCTCATTTGGGGCAGGGCGCGCAGGCTCTGCACCCCCGGCAGCAGCTGGCAAGTGGGCGCTTCGCCCTCCAGGGAGGCAATTTCGGTACCCACGGTGGGCACCAGCCGATGCAGCCAGCTGGCAAAGCGCAGCCGCTTCTGCTGCCAAGCGGGCAGCTCCAGCAGCTGTCCCAGGGTCTCGCTCAAGGCAGTCACCTCGGCGGCCCGATTGGGATTGTTGACATCCGCGCGGTCGACGAGCTGCGCCATGCGCAAAAAGGCTTGCAGCTTGTTGGAGGCCAAGTTCTCATCCAGCACTTGGGGGGAGGCCGGCAAGAAAGAGTCGGCTCGGTCCCGCCATTGCTGGGACTGCTCGAGCGCTTGCTGGCTGTCCTGGAGGTAGGCCACCACCTGCGAAACCACCTTCCCAATGTCCTCGCGCTCGCGGCGATCGCGCTCGGCTGCCATGGCCTGCCGGCGCTGCTCCAGCGCCTGTCCCAGCGCGCCGTCATAGCGGCCCAAATGGGCGATGAGCAGCTCGGCGGTCTCATCCACCAACTCGGGCTCAAAGGTCCAAAAGCCGTAAAACTTGCGCTCCAAGTCCTGAGTGGGCTGGCCCAATTGCGCGTATTCGGCCTGGGAGAGCTCTTGGCACAGCACCATCGCCGTGTAGGTGGGCGACAGGATGATGAGGTGCCACTCCTGGGTCAGCGGATCGCCGGGGTCCAGCGCAATGGGCGAGACGTTGGCCTTTTGCCCGGTGGGATGCTCGGCAAAGCCCGCCTCTGACGTGGCCGCGATCGCCACGCGATCGGCTTTCTCGGCCAGCTGGCTGTAGCGATCGGCCTCCTCGAGATAAAACTTGCCTTTCTGGAACACTGCCAGCAGCAGCGGCGCGCTCTGGGCCGCCAGCACAAAGTCCTCGAGCGCATGGCAGAGCGCCACTAGGGTGTTTTTGTAATACACCCCCAGATTGAGGGGTTGGCCGTGCTCGTGATGGGCCGTTTCTAGCTGCTTGAGGATGGTGCCGTCCAGCATGGGGAGCCGAGTCTAGGAAGCCGTAACTAAATCTTTGTGCTTGGCCTCGAGCGGGGCCTGCAGCGCTTCCTCTAGCGGCGCGCGACCCACGCGCGCCTCCAGGATGCGCATGACCTCGCGGCCGAAATCGTCCGGGTTCTGCTGCCAAGCTTGCAGGCAGACCTCGCCCAAGAACGAGCCCAGCGGCTCCGGGTTCCACAGTAGCTTTTTCGCCGTCCAGGGCATGAGGCTCATGGGATTGTAGTCCGAGGCAATCTCGCCGTTGCGCAAGGCGTAGCGCTCCAGATGGGTGTGGGGTTGCAGCCCGATGAAAAAGATGGCGGGCTCGACGTTGGCTTGCCCAAAGATGCGCTCCAGCTCGCGGTGGTAGGCCACTGTTTGGCGGATGGTTGCCTCGCGCTCGTCGATGACGTTAAACGAGTAGTTCACCGAGACCAAATCCTGGTAGCCGGCGGCTTTGAGGTCCCGACAGTTCTGCAGCACGGTGCGCAGGTTGTAGCCCATGCGCATCTTGCGCACCAGCTCTTGGGAACCGCTGCTAATGCCGATCTCGAAATAGTTCATCCCCGTCTCGACCATGAGCTCGCAGAGCTCGGGGGTGAGGTTGTCTGCCCGGATGTAGGCGGCCCAGTTAATATCGGTCATGCCCGCATCGCGGATCGCGCGCAGCAGCGTTTTGGCTTCCTCGACGTATTTTTTGGCGGGGATGAACTGCGCGTCGGTAAACCAAAACTTGCGGATGCCGCGATCGTAGAGCTGGCGCATCTCGGCGACGACTCCATCGGCCGAGTTGATGCGCACCTGCTTGCCTTCGACGACAGTATAAATGCAGTAGCAGCAGTTGTGGGGGCAACCGCGCTTGGTCTGGACTCCCATGTAGAAGTCGTTGTCTTGGACGTAGTAGCGAAAGGCCGGCCACATGCGCTCGATGTAGTCGTAGTCGCAGGCCGTTTTTTCCACGGGCGTGGGCCGCTCGTGGATGAGGTTGGGACGCGGTGGTACCTCGCCAACGACGTAGCAGCGCTCGCTGGTGAAGTCCTCACCGCACAGCAGCTTCTCCAGCAGCATCTCGCCCTCGCCCACCGAGACGATGGTGCCGCGCGGTAGCTTGTGCTGGAGCTGCTCGTAAAACACGCTCACCGCACCCCCGCCAACGACAGTGCGCGCTTGCGGTTCGTAGCGCTGGGTGCGCTTGATGCCGCGCTTGATGAGCCCCAGATTGCGCCATAGCTCGCCATAGTAGGCGCGCATGACGCGCAGCCCTCCTAGCGCGCCGCGCAGCTTGAGCAGCGGGTTCTGGGCGTAGAAAAACTCGAAGGCGTACTGCAGCGGGTTGCCGCCCCGCCCCCCGACGGGCGCGTAGAGCTGGATGTCGCGCCAGGAGAACACCAGCAGCGTGGGTTGGAAGCGATCGATGCAGGCATCGAGCGATCGCCCAAAATCGAGCGGTGCGACCGTCCCCATATCGAAAATTTGCTGCTCGATGTGGGGAAACTGCTTGTGGATGTGGTCGGCCAGGTAGACGACCCCAATGGGAAAGATGGGGTTGCACGGGAGCCGAACGTAGAGGATGCGCTCCGTCATGGCTGCCTCAGGGCTGGGGCGGTGCTACCCCACCTATGGTAGCGGCTGCAACTGGCCGGGATGGGGCTGGCAGAGGGCCGAACCAGGGGGCAGCTTTTAAGTCTAGCTTTACATAGCTTAACACTGCTGCGCTCGAGGGCCACTCGGCGCAGCTCGGCGCCAGCAGGCTGCCAGCGGCTGCTCCCGGCAGCTCGGGCTAATGTAGCCTCGACAACGGTAGTGGCGCTGGGGCGGATGTTAGCTTAAAAGCTGTAACGTTCCGTAATGCTCCCCATGGCCCCAAGCGGACGCTTCTCCCCCACAGCGGCAACAGCCCCGCAGCAGCTGCTGTGCCGCTATAACAATCCCAGCGATCACATGCAGATCGCGCGCATTACCAACATCGAGGGCATGCACTTCGAGCGTGCAGTTTCCCCCGGGCAACCGCTACTGTTCCGCGCCCCCCGCGGCGCGCGGCTCGAGCTCCGCTCGGCGAGCGCTCCCACCGCGATTGTCGCCGACACCATTCCCTGCGAACGCTTGGCCATCGCCCAAGGGCCGGACACCCCGGCCCCCCATGCCGCTGGCCCACAGGGCAAGCAACCCTCGCCGCTAGCGACCTTGCGCGGCTAGCCAAGGCAACCGCTCGATGGCCGGTAGCGGGTTGCCCTGTAGGGGGCAGCCCGCTGCTTTTTAAGATGGAGGCAATCGGGCGAGCGCGCAGCGGCTGTGGATTTACCGTCGTTTCTTTGGTTGTGGCAAACCGCCGCCTGGTCCATGGGGTTGGTTGCCCTGGCCTACACCATGCAGGCCATCAGCGGCGCGATGCTGTCCTGGCAGCGGCGGCGGCAGCAGCCGCGGCCGCCCTGGTTGCGACCGCTGCACTACAGCGTAGGCATCGTCCTAGTGTTGCTGGTGCTGCTGCTGTTGGGAATCGGCATTGTCGGCACGCTGGGTCATTACGGTAGCTTGGGGCACTCGCCGCACCTGGCAGCCGGAGTGAGCGTGGTGGGGTTGGTGCTGCTATCGGCCTGGAGCGCGATGCAGATTGGCACCCAGCGGCCCTGGGCGCGATCGCTGCACGTGGGCACCAATGCCGTGCTGCTGTTGGGGCTGGCAGCGGTCTTGCTGACCGGCTGGGACGTCGTGCAGCAATACCTGGACTAGAAACGGGCTGGAGGAGCCAGTCATGAACGCATCCCGCGACACGCTGATTCTGGGCGGCGGCATCATGGGCCTGGCGATCGCGCTGGCGCTGCGGCAGCGCGGCGCCAGCGTCGCGGTCCTGGAGCGCGACGGCCGGCAGGCAGCGGCGCGCGCTGCCGCGGGAATGCTCGCCCCCCAGGCCGAGGGCATTCCGCCCAGTCCCATGCGGGATTTGTGCCTGGAGTCGCGCTCGCGCTACCCGGACTGGATTCGCTGGGTTGAGGAGCTCAGCGGCATCGATACCGGCTACTGGCCCTGCGGGTTTCTAGCGCCCATCCTCAAGCCTGATGCGGAGGCGAGCCACCCCAGCCGGGAAGCAGATGAGACGGCCCATTGGCTGGATCGCGAGGCCATTAGCTACCACCAACCCGGCCTGGGCGAGGCCATCGTCGGCGGCTGGTGGTACCCCGAGGACGCTCAGGTGGACAACCTGGCCCTGATGCGCGCCCTACGCCAGGCCGCGCAGCAACTGGGGGTGGCGCTGTTCGAGGGCGTGCAGGTTGAGGGCATCCAGCGGCGCGGATCGGCCGTTGCGGGCGTGCGCACCTCGGCGGGGGAATTTGCCGCCGAGCAGTACGTGGCCGCTAGCGGTGCCTGGATGCGGGAGCTGCTCCCGATGCCGGTGCGCCCGATTAAAGGCCAGATGCTGGCGCTGCAGATGCCGGAGCCGGCCCCTGTGACGCTGCAGCAGGTGCTGTTTGGCCCCAATGTTTATATCGTGCCGCGGCGCGACGGCCGCGCCATCGTGGGCGCCACGGTTGAGGATGTGGGCTGGCAGCCCCAGACCACCCCAGCCGGCATCCGCATGTTGCTCGAGCGTGCCGCGCGGATCTATCCGGCACTGGATAGGTGGTCGTTCCGGGAGCAGTGGTGGGGCTATCGCCCGGCCACCCCTGATCGCCTGCCCATTTTGGGGCGCGGCCCGGCGGACAATCTCTACGTGGCCGCCGGGCACTTTCGCAACGGCATTCTGCTGGCGCCCGTGACGGCCGAGATTGTGGCCGATCTGGCGCTGCCCGGGCGCGAGCATCCGCTGCTGGCGCACTTTCGCTATGATCGCTTCAGCCCATCCCGCACCTCGCAATCGCTGCCCGAAGCCCGCCCGAGTGCCAAGTCCTCCAACAGCCGCTTCCCCATGATGGCTACGCCCAGCTCGCCCCCATCGCCAACTGAGGCCAACGGTGCCCCAACAGAGGACGCAACTCTGACTGTCGGTGGCCGGACGTTCCGCTCGCGCCTCATGACCGGGACGGGCAAATTCCCCGATGCCGACACCATGCGCGCCAGCATCGCCGCCAGCGGCGCCCAAATCGTGACGGTAGCCGTGCGCCGCGTGCGGGAAGGAGCCCCCGGCCACCAGGGCCTAGTGGAAGCCCTCGATTGGACGGATCTGTGGATGCTGCCCAATACGGCCGGGTGCCAGAGCGCCGATGAGGCAGTGCGCGTTGCCCGCCTGGGGCGCGAGATGGCCAAAATCGTCGGCCAGCAAGACAACACCTTCGTCAAGTTGGAAGTGGTGCCAGATCCCCAATACCTGTTCCCCGATGCGGTGGGGACGCTGCGGGCGGCCGAGCAGCTAGTTGCCGAAGGCTTTACCGTCCTGCCCTACATCAATGCCGATCCGGTCCTGGCACGGCAGCTGCAGGATGCCGGCTGCGCCACGGTCATGCCGTTGGGCTCGCCCATCGGTTCCGGTCAAGGCATCCGCAACGTCGAGAGCTTGCAGATCATTATCGAGCAAGCGCAGGTGCCGGTGGTGGTGGATGCCGGCATTGGGGCACCCAGCGAGGCCGCCCAGGCCATGGAGCTAGGCGCCGACGCGCTTTTGATCAACAGCGCGATCGCGCGGGCGCAAGACCCAGTAGCCATGGGGCGGGCCATGAATGTCGCCATCGAGGCCGGTCGGTTGGCCTATCAGGCCGGGCGCATTCCCGTGCAAGACCAAGCGCGCGCCAGCTCGCCGGCGGCAGGGGTTCCAGATGGCAACGGCGCTGCCGCCGTCCAGCTCGAAGCGGGCGAAACGGCAACCTGAGCAAAACTTGCGCCGCCTGGCCGCAGTTGATTAGAATTCTGTGCAATCTCAACGCGCACGGACGGTAGCGTTTATGCCTTATACCGAAGAAGAAGGCGGTCGCAAGAACAACTTCGCTTCCCAGCCTCGCATGTACGCCGCCCAGCCGCCGAGCGGGGCCCAGAAGCGTAACTACGCCATCATGGGCGGCCTGTTTTTGCTGCTAGTAGGCGGTTTGGTCTACGTCACGATGGTGGTGTCGGAAAGCTCAGCTGGGGCTGGCTAGCGACCCCCGCTTGCTTGCTGCGGCTGATGGGTTACTCTAGGTGAGCCGATAGCTCGCACAAGGGCCATGTTGCCTCACCGGATTCTGGCCGCGTTGCTTGCCCTGAGCTTGGCCTTAGCCGGCTGCTCGGGGACGGCGCTGGAGCGCTATACCGATTCGCGCACCGGCTACGAATTCCGCCATCCCAACAGCTGGGTCTCGGTGGATGTGAGCGAAGCCAGCGGCAACGTCGATGCGCTCTTTCAGGATTTGGTCGAGCGCACCGAGAACCTGAGCGTAGTCATCAGCGAGGTGGAACCGGAGCAAACCCTGGAAGGCTTGGGAACGCCCTCGGAGGTCGGTCGCCGCCTGATCGCGCAAACGCTCGCCCCATTGGCGTCGCAGCGGGAAGCCCAGCTGCTGAGCGCCCGGCAAAAGCGCGAGGAGACCCAAACCTACTATCAGCTGGAGTACCGCGTCGAGCTGCCCGAGTCAGAGCCGCGCCACAATTTGGCCAGCGTGGCAGTCAGCCGCGGCAAGCTGTTTACCCTGAGCGTCTCGACCCCGCAGCGGCGGTGGGAGCAGCGCGCCGACACCTTCCAAACGGTGGTTGACTCCTTCTACGTCTATTAGTGCTGGATCGGTGCTGGTTTGCCCGCTGCCCCGTCGCTAGTTCTGGCTTCCGCATCGCCGGCTCGCCGCCGGTTGCTGCAAGCGGCCGGCATTGAGCCCATCGTGCATCCCAGCGATGTGGACGAGTCGCAGTTGCAAGCCCAGGAGCCGGTGGCGCTGGCCAACGAACTGGCGCAACGCAAGGCGGCGGCGGTCGCCCCGCACTATCCGGACGCCGCGATTGTGGGCTGCGATTCGGTGCTGGCTTTGGATGGGGCCATCTACGGCAAGCCCGACTCGCCCGAGCTCGTGATCGCGCGCTGGCAGCACATGCGCGGGCGGGTGGGCGTGCTGTGCACCGGGCACGCCGTGCTCGATCGCGTCCAGGATCGCCAGCAGCTGCGCTGCGGGCAGACGACGGTTCACTTTGCCCCAGTCAGTGATCGCGCCATTGAGGCCTACGTTGCTAGCGGCGAACCGCTAGCGTGCGCCGGCGGCTTTGCCCTGGAGGGGCGCGGCGGCTGGTTCGTGGAGCGAATCGAGGGCTGCCACAGCAACGTCATTGGCCTGAGCCTGCCGCTGCTGCGCCAGATGCTGGAAGCGCTCGGCTACGCGGTCCCCGACTTTTGGCCGGCCTAGCGGCCGGCGTGGGTTAGGCTGGGAGCGAACGCAATGCCGCTGGGGATAGGCATGGCCGAGCGCGATCGCTTTGATGCCTGCTTGCAGGCCGGCGAGTTGGATGCTGCCTTGGCGCTGGCTTGGCAGCAAGCCGTGGCGCTAGAGGTAGCAACCTGCATGGATGCCGAGGCCGAGGGTGGCGAGCGGACCGTGCGCACGCACATCGATACAGTCGGCGGCCGCATCGATAACGAACTGAGCCCCGAGCTGGCCGAGCGCGGCGTTCCGCCGGCGCTGCAGCAGTACCACCTGGAGCAAATCCGCAACAGCCAGGCAATGCTGCCGGCGCACCTGGAAGTGCTGCAGCAGCGCTTTCCCAAGCTGGCTGCTCTCATGAGCCAGCTGCCTGAGGCCGGCGAGCCCAACGCAAGCGATGGAGCGAGCTCCCCATGACGGCGCGCGCCCGATTCGAAACCGCACTGGCTAACGGCCAGCTCCAGACGGCGCTGGCCCTAGCGCTGAACCAGACCCGCCAGTTTGCGATCGCAACCCGGGTTGCCGGCAGCGAGGCTGTCCTGCAAACGCAGCTGGATCTGGCAAGCGCGCAGGTCGAGACTCAACTAAGCGCGGATCCGCCAGCGGCGCTACAGCAGTTCCACCAAGCTTGCGTGCGCGAGAGCGCCACCCTGTTGGATGGCAACCTGCAGAGCGCGCGCGCCCTGCTGCAGATGTTGCTGGCGCTGCAGCAACGCGATCCGGCAGCATTCCGGACGCTACTAGCGACCTGGGCGGCTGAGCAACCGCAGGTTCCCGCACAGGATACGGTGACCAACTTGGACGAAGTTCCGGTTGAGGCCGAAGTAGCTCAAGAGACGGCCGGCGAGCCACTGGAGCTGCCCGGCCGCAACGCGCGCGCAGCTGGCAACGATTCGCAACCGCCCCAGGAGGGCGCCACGGTGGTCTCGCCCGAGCTTGAGGCCATCGACTGGGATGAAGGCGAGCCTGAGGATGACCCCCTCGCTTGGGCTAACGCGTCTACCTCGGAGGGCGATGGCGAGGACGCCAGCGACGAGGACCTGTTTTCGGGGTGGCCGGAGGAGCGGCCAAAAGATGCTTAGTTAGATCCCAACTAAGCTTGAGCTGACTGGGTGCTGACCGCAAGAGAAGGATGTGGCAGAAACGGTTCGCGTCGGCATCATTGGGGACTTTGACCCCAGCTTTCGTCCTCACACTGCTACTGACGAAGCGCTCGGCCATGCCGCCGGTGCCCTGGGATTTTCCGTCGAAGTAGCGTGGTTGCCAACGCCATCTCTTGAGCAGAATGCCGTTGGGATAGCACAGCAGTTCAATGCGCTCTGGTGTGCTTCCGGCAGTCCGTATCAGAGTCTCTCCGGCGCGTTGAAGGCGATTCGCTTTACTCGGGAAGCGGGTTATCCTTTCATCGGGACATGTGGTGGCTTCCAACACGCCGCGATCGAATATGCCCGGAACGTGCTCGGCTTCGCTGATGCACAACACGCTGAGTACGACCCTTACGCATCAAACCTTTTCATATCCAAACTCGCTTGTTCGCTGGCCGGGCAGCAGATGCGCGTCCGGATCTTGCCGGACTCGCATGTGTACTGCTTCTACGCGACGCAAGAGGTGGAGGAACAGTACTACTGCAATTTTGGGCTGAACCCGGAGCACCAATCGCTCATCCACGACGGCGGCTTGCGCGTAGTAGGGGTAGACCAAGACAGCGAAGCGCGGATCTTGGAGTTGCTGGGGCACTGCTTCTATGTAGCGACGCTGTTCGTGCCGCAGCTTACTTCAAGCAAGGAAACGCCCCATCCGCTAATCGAAGCTTACCTAAAAGCTGCGCTGGCTTTTAAGGAATCGGAGCAATCAGGAAACGCTGCGAGAGTTGTATAGCGGCGCTTGGTGTTTTTTGCCGCAACTGCTTATTGAATTTGACTATGGGGGGCCAGAGCTTTTTAGCACTTTCAATGCGAATAACATTGACTGGGAGCGGTCACCTATTATACCAATTTGAGCAGCGGATGCACGCTTGCCAAGCGGCACAATCCCCATATTGAGGAGGGTTCGGAGATCGAAATCTAGTGCACAAGCCACGAGAATTGGTATTAGTACCGTTGGGCAGACGGGAAAAATGCTCGCTGAGGGTAAAGGTTCCGGGGAGCTGGTACAAGCTAGTTCTAGGGCCTCCCAATGAAGCGAGAATCCC
>PXQH01000021.1 GCA_003022125.1 Cyanobacteria bacterium QS_8_64_29
GATTTCGGCCCAAAGCTCGTCAGGCACGAGCGGCTTAGCCATGGCACAGATCGGAGCTCTCTACCCCTATCTATACCAGTTTTGTTAGGCGCTCTAAGGTCTTGACGGGAAGCTTGCAAGCGCGATTGCGAAGTAACGTTTAGCATAGGCAGTTTTGGTTTGAGCCAGCGATGGTGGTGCTGTGGTTACCGGTCCTGGTGCAGCTCAAACAATTTACTGCGACAGCCTAGGTGCCTCGGCAGCTGCGTTGCCGGTACTGGCGGTCGGCTGGGCCTCGGGGACGTCGCTGCGGTTGATGGCCTGCAGCAGCAGGTAGTTCAGCAACGTGCGCACCGCAATGATGGCTGCCAGGCGGGCAATGTCGCTCCACTGTGTGGAGATCATCGTTTTGAGGATGCTGGCGCCCACCAAAAAGCTCAGCCCCAACGAAAATGAGTACCCCATGGCCAGGCGGCTGCGCTGGAAGGTCTCGGGGGAGTTGGTGCCAAACAGCGACCCGCGCAAGAAGATCAGCAAGCCGCGGGTCACCCCAAGCGCAATCACAAACAGCGCCAGCAACTGGCAAACGCTGGTCAGAATGCCGTTGCTTTGGCAAACCAGCGCCGCTAGCTCGCTGCCGATCACGCTCAAGTCCATGGCAAGCGGGCCACTGCGAAAAGTGCCTTCATGGTAGTGCCGCTGCGGGCAACTGACAGTGCAACGGCGCCCATGCAGTCAATCGGCCCGCAATGCTAGGGTTCCTGTACAGGACGCGGTCAGGACCATGCAACCCATCGCCGACACCATCTCGTATACGCACGCGCGCAACCATTTGGCCGCCATCCTCGACCGGGTCGCCGAGTCGGAGTCGGCTTACGTCATCAAGCGGCAAAACAAACCAGGGGCGGTCCTGCTCTCCGAGGAGAACTTTTCCAGCCTGCTCGAAACGCTCCACCTGCTCCGGTCGCGCCCCAACGCGCAACGCTTGTTCGATGCCCTCGAGCGTTCCTACAACGCGGAAACCCCATCGCAAACGCTAGCGGCGCTATACGAGGAGCTAGGGCTTGCCCAAGCGGAAACGGAAGCAGAACCAGCGCAAGACGCCCAAGGCGGCTCAGCCTGAAGCGAGCCCTCGCAGCTTTGCGCCTGTTTTTGAGCCCGAGTTCAAGCAGGATTTGCGCTGGTGGGGCGAGCGCAACCGGGCTACGTTTGATAAAGTCCTAGCGCTGGTTGAGGCCGTTCTCGATGGCGACCCTTTCACGGGTAAGGGCAAACCCGAGCCGCTCAAGTTTTTAGGCGCTGGCATTTGGTCGCGCCGCATTACGCTAGAGCATCGCCTCGTCTACCGCATTGAAGGCAACACCGTTTATTTTTTGCAAGCGCGCTACCACTACGCTTGAGGCGGGCTAGATACCAAGGTAGGGGGCGATCACGGCGACCGATGGATTCCGGCACCGAACGCGCAGCGCAGCAAGCCAGCGAGTACCGCCCCATTTTTGAGGCGGTGGAAGACGGCCTGATCGTGCGCGATTGGGACGGCCGCATTGTGGATGCCAACCCGGCCTGGTGCCGCATGCACGGTTACGATCGCGCCGAGCTGCCCCAGCTCGATCCCGAAGCCACCATTCACCCCGACTACCGCCACGTCTTGAGCGATTACCTGCGCAACGTGCGCGCCGGGCGATCATTCCACTGCCGCGCTGTAGACGTGCGCAAAGACGGCACGGCTTTTGAGGTGGAGGTGCGCGGCAAGCCCTTTACCTATCGCGGCGAGCCCCACATCCTGGGCATCGTGCGCGACATTACTGCCAGCATTCGGGCCGAGCGGGCGCTGCGCGCCTCGCAGGCCAAATTTGCCAAAGCTTTCCACGCTAGCCCCGATCCCATGGCCATCACCACGCTGGCCGAGGGGCGCTACGTCGAGGTCAATGACAGCTTCCTCGAGACCTTTGAGTACCGCTTGCACGAGGTGCTGGGCCGCACGACCGCCGAGCTTAACCTGTGGGCTGACCGGCAGGCTTGGCCCCGCATCCGCGAGGCCCTGCAGGCCCACAGATCCGTTCGCAACCGCGAGCTCAACCTGCGCGCCCGCTCGGGCACCCTGGTGACGGTGATGCTCTCGGCCGAGGCAATCGAGTTGGAGGAAGCGCCCCACGCGCTAATTGTGGCCACTGACATTACCGAGCGCAAGCGCGCCGAGGCCCAGCGGCAGTTAGTCGCCGAGCGCGATCGCCTGCTGCACGATATTGCCCAGCGCATCCGGCGCTCGCTGGATCTCGACCGCATCCTCAACACCACCGTGGCCGAGATCCGGGGGCACTTGCAGGCCGAGCGCGTCCTGGTCTGCTACGACTACTCCGCCCAAGCCATTGCGGCCGAGTCGGTCCACCCAGACTGGCAGCCCGCTCTGAGCGGGCAACTGCAGGACCCGAGCTACCGCCAGCACTTGCAGGCGTTGTACGCCCCCGGCCGGACCTACGCAGTCGCCGATGCCGTCACGAGCGGCGATGCCATCGCCCAACCGCCCGTGCGCGGTCTGCTGAGCGTGCCGCTGTGGCTGGGCGACCAGCTGCTGGGCGCGCTGATCGTCCAGCAGTATTCGGGGCCGCGCCACTGGCAGCCGTTTGAGGTTGACTTGCTCGAGCAGTTGGCGACCCAGGTGGCGATCGCGCTGCAGCAAGCGCACCTCTACCAACAAGTGCAGACGCTCAATGCCACCCTAGAGCAAAAAGTGGCGCAGCGCACCGAGCAGCTCAACCGCAAGCTCCAAGAGCTGCAAGACCTGTACCAGCTCAAGGATGCCTTCCTGCACGCGTTCTCCCACGATTTACGCACGCCCATCATGGGCACCAAACTAGTGCTGCAGCGCCTGCTGGGCAGCGATGGCGAAGCCGCCCCCGATCCGGTACCCGTGCCGCGCTCGACGCTGGCGCGCATGGACCAAAGCAGCGATCGGCAGCTCAACCGCATTGATGCGCTGCTGGAAGCCCACGCCAGCGAAATTGAGGGGCTGACGCTGCACCGGCAGTCGCTGGCGCTGCCCGCGCTCGTGGCGGGCTACCTGCAAGATCTGGAACCGCTACTAGAGCGGCACGAGGCGCGCGCTATCAACCTCATTGGCGCTCGTTTGCCGGCGGTCAGTGTGGACCCCACCCAGCTGCAGCGCGTTTTTGACAACGCCATTACCAACGCCTTGGAGCACAACGCACCGGGGCTGAGCGTCATCCTAGCCGCCCAGGGCACCGCGAGCGGCTGGGTGCGCTGTACCATTACCGATAGTGGTCAGGGCATGAGCCCATCGCAGCGCGAGCGCCTGTTCGAGCTCTACGCGCGCGGCAAAAGCGGGCGAGCCCAGCTCGGGCTGGGGCTCTACCTCTGCCGCCAGATTGTCGAGGCCCACGGCGGTACCATCGGCGCTGCCAGCCACCCGGGGGTAGGGACGACGCTGTGGTTCACGCTGCCGCCAGCTGGTGCGGACTAGCGCAGCGTGGGACCCTCAGTCTTGCTTGGCCCGGGCAAACGCCGCTCGCGCGCGCAACCGCTCCAGATACTCGCGCAGGACCGGCTCCGAGGCCAGCATGTCCAAAAAACGGGCCCACAGCAGCACGCCCCCAACCACCACATCGGCAGCTGTCAGCCCGTCGCCCACCAGGTAAGAGCGCGCCGCAAGGGTCTGGCGCAGCGGTAGCGCGGCCTGCTCGAACCACTGCTGCAGCTGCTGTCCCGAGGTTTGGGCGGGTTGCGGTTTGGGCAGGAGCTTCTCCGAGATCTCGGGGCGCGAGTAGAACAGGTAAGCCTCCACCGGCGGCTCCAGCGTGGCGGTAGCGTAGAACAGCCACTGGTAGTAGGCGGCGCGCGCGCTGCTCCCCGGGAGCGGGGCCACGCCGCGTTCGGGGTAGCGATCGGCGAGGTAAGCGCAAATCGCGCCCGACTCAAACGTGACCGTCTCGCCATCCTCCAGCACCGGGACTTTCCCCTGCGGGTGCTTTTGGCGGTAATTGGGTTGCTCGGTATCAGCCAGCGAGACGCGTACCAGCTCGTAGGGCAGCGCCATCTCCTCCAGCAGCCAGCGCGGGCGCAGCGATCGCGTGGTGGGGATGTGGTAGAGCTTCATGCCCCCTTCCGAGTTGCAAACCGGTTAGTCGCTACGGTAAGGCCGCCCAACCCATCGGTGCCTAGCTTGCCGATCGCTTTTGCAGGCTCGGCAACTGGTGCTCGGCCTGCTGGCTCAGCGATTGCACCACGTAATCCAGGATGCCGCCATGGCGGTAGTACGTCACCTCCTCAGCCGTATCGATGCGGCAGGTTACGGGTACAGCCTGCGAGCGGCCGTCGCCAAAGTACACCGTCACCGTCAGCGTTTGGCCGGGCGCCAGCTCGCCGCGGGCCAGGTCGGTAACGTCGAAGGTCTCCTCGCCCGTGAGGCCGAGCGTCTGCCGCGTCGTGCCCGCCTGGAACTGCAGCGGCAGCACGCCCATGCCCACCAGGTTGGCGCGGTGGATGCGCTCGAAGCTCTCGGCAATGACCGCCTTGACCCCCAGCAGGCGCGGGCCTTTGGCAGCCCAGTCGCGCGAGGACCCCACTCCGTATTCACGCCCGGCGACCACCACGGTCGGCACGTCCTGCGCGCAGTAGCGCATGGCGGCATCGTAGATAAACAGCAGCTCGCCGCTGGGCTGGTGGCGGGTGACGCCGCCTTCCATCTCAGGGGTCATCTCGTTGCGCAGGCGGACGTTGGCAAAGGTGCCGCGCAGCATGACCTCGTGGTTGCCGCGGCGGGCGCCGTAGGAGTTGAAATCGCGCGGCGCTACGCCGCAGCTCTGCAGGTAGCGCCCGGCCGGGCTGTCTGGCGCGATCGCGGCGGCAGGCGAGATGTGGTCGGTGGTGACGCTATCGCCTAGCAGCGCTAGCGGACGCGCGCCGCGGATGTCTTCGGTGGGCGGCAGTTGGCGGCTAATGCCGTCAAAGAACGGCGGCCGCTTGATGTAGGTCGAGCTCGCATCCCAAGAATAGGTCGTGCTGCCTTGCGCCTCAATCTGGCGCCAGGCCTCGGTGCCGGTAGAGACATCCGCGTAACGGCGGCGGAACAGCTCCGGGGTCAGTGCCTGCTCGATGGTGGCCTGCACCTCGTGCGGGCTAGGCCACAAATCGGCCAAATAGACCGGCTGACCGGTGCTGCCCGTTCCCAGCGGCTGCTCGAGCAGGTTGCAGCGCATGGAGCCGGCCAGCGCGTAGGCCACCACCAGCGGCGGCGAGGCCAGGTAGTTGGCGCGCACCTGGGGCTGGATGCGCCCTTCAAAGTTGCGGTTGCCCGAGAGTACCGAGCAGGTAACGAGTTCGTAGCGCTCAATGGCCTGGCTGACCGCCTCGGGGAGCGGGCCGGAGTTACCAATGCAGGTGGTGCAGCCGTAGCCGACGATGTTAAAACCGAGTGCATCCAAATCAGCCTGCAGGCCCGCGGCTTGCAGGTACTCGGCCACTACCTGCGAGCCCGGGGCCAGCGAGGTTTTGACCCAGGGTTGGACGCTCAGGCCTCGCTCGCGCGCCCGGCGCGCCAGCAGTCCAGCCGCCACCATGACGCTGGGATTGGAAGTGTTAGTGCAGCTGGTAATGGCGGCGACTACTACGTCGCCGTGGGTCAGGCCTCGCTCCGTCCCGGCCAGGGGGGCTGCCATCTTCCGTTGGGCAGCCGGGATGTTGAAGCTGCGCTCGAGTTCGCCCTCAAAGGCCGTATCGGCCTGCGAGAGGCTAATGCGATCTTGGGGCCGGCGCGGCCCGGCGATCGCGGGCTCCACCTCGCCCAAATCCAGCTCCAGCACTTCGGAGAACTGCGGTTCGGGCGTGCTGGCATCGCGCCACAGGCCCTGGGCTTGGGCGTAGGCATGCACCAGCTCGGCGCAATCGCCGCGGCCGGTAAAGCGCAGGTAGCGCAGCACTTCCGCATCAATGGGGAAGTAGCTCACCGTGCAGCCAAACTCGGGCGACATGTTGGCCAGCGTGGCGCGATCGGGGAGTGTGAGCCCATCCAGGCCATCGCCGCAAAACTCGACAAACTTGCCCACCACGCCGTGCTGGCGCAGCAGTTGCGTCACTGTCAGGACCAGATCGGTCGCGGTAGCCCCCTCGCGCAGGCGGCCGGTGAGCCGGACGCCTACTACCGGCGGCAGCAGCATGGAAATGGGCTGGCCCAGCATGGCGGCCTCGGCTTCAATGCCGCCCACGCCCCAGCCCAGCACGGCCAGGGCGTCAATCATGGGCGTGTGGCTGTCCGTGCCCACCAGCGTGTCGGGGACGGCCAGCGGGCACCCAGTGAGCGGATCCGGCTCGGCGCGCACCACCTGCCCCAGGTACTCCAGATTGACCTGGTGGCAGATGCCGGTGCCGGGTGGCACCACGCGGAAGTTGTCGAACGCCTGCGCGCCCCACCGCAAGAAGGTGTAGCGCTCCCGGTTGCGCTCGAACTCGCTGGCAACGTTGCGCTCGAGCGCATCCGAGCTGCCAAAGCTGTCCACGTTCACCGAATGGTCGATCGCCAAGTCCACCGGTACGAGCGGGTTGATGGCGTTGGGATCGCCACCTAGCTCTTGCATGGCATCGCGCATGGCGGCCAAATCGACCACCGCTGGCACGCCGGTCAAGTCCTGCATTAGCACCCGGGTGGGGCGGAAGGCAATCGCCTGCGAGCCTGCCGTCTGGGGCCACTGCGCGATCGCGCGGATGGCCTCGGGCGTTACGCTCTGGCCGTCTTCGTGCCGCAGCTGGTTCTCGAGCAGTACCTTGAGCGAGCGCGGCAGGTGGCTTAAATCGCCCAACTGGGCCTGGGCGGCTGGCAAGCTATAGTAAGCGTACTCGGTGCCGCCTGCGGTGAGCGTGTCTCGGGTGTTGAAGCTGTCGTGCGCCATGGTTGCGGCCAGAGGCATCCCTAGGGAGTTAAGTGCTTTATCGTAACGCAAGCGCGAGCCCGCGGATGGCCCTCGCAAGCTTGCCGGGCCGCTCGCCCCAAGCAGGCACTGAATGGCGGCGAAGCGCGCTTGGCGCTAGCTGTAGTGCGGCGAAACGCTGATTTGCCAGCCCGGCGCTAGATATGAGAAGCTGGGGCTGCACTCAGCTTAGCTCTGCCCGCATGGTCCGCCAGCTCGAATCGCCCCAAACCACCGGCTTCCCAGCCAACGCTCCAGCGGCCAACCCGGTATTTTTCCGTACCTACAGCCGCCTGACGGCCGAGGGGCAGCGCGAGAGTTGGGCTCAGGTTTGTGATCGCGCCATTGGCGGCTTGGTCGAGCTGGGGCAGCTGACCGGCAGCGAGTGCGAGCTGCTGGAGCGCACCATGCGATCGCTGCAGAGCTTGCCGGCCGGCCGCTGGTTGTGGGTAGGCGGCACGCCCTGGCTGCAAGATCCGCAGAATTATTCGGGTGCCTACAATTGCACCTCTACTGACGTGGTGGACTGGCGCACCTTCGGCCTGATGATGGATCTGGCCATGATGGGCTGCGGCACCGGGGCCGTGCTGGAGCGGTACTACATCGAGCGCCTGCCGGCGATCCGCAACCAGCTCGAGGTACGCGTCACCGGCACGGTGGGTACAGTCCCAGCCGGCCAGCGGCGCGAGGCTACCGAGGTCGATCCTGCCAGCAGCGGCGCCGTTCACATCCAGGTGGGCGATTCGCGCCAGGGCTGGATCCGGGCCTATCAGGCGCTGCTGGAGCTGGCCAGCGACGGGCGCATGGCGCGCGAAATTGCAGTCACGGTCGATCCCAGCCACGTGCGGCCCGCAGGCGAACTGCTCAAGGGCTTTGGCGGGGTGGCCAACCCCATCAAGTTCCCCGATCTGTTTCCGCGCATGGCGGCCATCCTCAACCGCGCGATCGGGCGGCAGCTCAACGCTGAGGAGTGCTGCCTGCTCATCGACGAGGCAGCCGCCACCATTGTAGCCGGCAACATCCGCCGCTCGGCCGGCATCCGCCAGTTTGATGCCGACTTCCCGCTGCTCAAGCAAAACCTGTGGCAGCCCGACGAGCAGGGCAACTGGCGCATCGATCCCGAGCGCGATGCGCTGCGGATGGCCAACCACACCCGGGTCTTCCATACCAAGCCGGACCGCCAAACGTGCATTGAGGCCGTGCGCAGCCAGTACCACTCCGGCGAAGGCGCTATCCAGTGGGCCGGCGAGGCTGTCGCGCGCGCCAACGCCGACCTTGCCGACACTCCCGAGCGCAAGGCCGAGCTCTTAGCGGCCTACGAGCGCGGCGATGCCCGAGGATGGCTGCAGCAGCGCGAGCCCAGCCTCGATGCCAACGAACTGGATCACCGCGTCGCCCGCTACGGGCTCAACCCTTGCCTGACAGCCGACACATGGATTCACACCGAGTCCGGGCCGCGCCAGGTTCGGGAGTTAATCGGGCAACCAGCCAATCTTTACGTTGACGGTGTCTCGTTCAGCACGACAGCTGAAGGCTTCTTCTATACCGGCACTCAGCCGGTCTACGAACTCGAAACCGAGCGCGGCTATCGGGTCAGGCTTACCGCCAACCATCCCGTTCTTCGTGTCAGCCGGCAAACGCAAAAGCGCCAGCGTACCGAATGGATCGAGGCGGGCAAGCTGCAGCCTGGCGATCGCATCAAGTTACACGATCACCGCAGCATCCAACCTTGGTGCGGTCACGGCACTTTCGAGCAAGGGTGGCTGCTGGGTGAACTAATTGGTGACGGCAGCCTCAGCCGGAATGAAGCGAACTACAGCCGAACCGGAATTTTGCGATTCTGGGAAGGCACAAAACAGCAAATGGCGGATAAAACCATTGAGCGTGGTGGAGGTCAGACAGCCATCCTCAACCGCCACAATAATTGTTTGCAAGTTAGTTCGGCTCAGCTTTATGAGTTAGTTGGCGCTTACGATATTACGCCGAACTGCAAAACGGTAACGCCTGCAATCGAACGTGCGAGTTACGAGTTTTACCAAGGTTTCTTGCGCGGGCTGTTCGATTCAGATGGCAGCGTTCAGGGCAATCAGCAGAAAGGAATCAGCATCCGGCTTTCCCAGAGCGATCTGCCGCTTTTAGAAGCAGTCCAACGGATGCTGGCACGGCTTGGTATTGCTGCCACGCTCTATCGCAATCGCCGCCCAGCCGGCTACCGGCTCATGCCAGATAGTGATCGCAATCCTGCTGCTTACCGCCATCAGGCGCAGCACGAACTAGTCGTTACTGGCGAAAACTTAAGCAAGTTCAAAACTGTCATAGACTTCGATGACCCTGAAAAGTCGGATCGCCTGAGTGCTGCTTTAGCTAACTATCAACGCACTCTCAATCGCGAGCGCTTCGTAGCCCAACTCAAACACGTTCAGGCTGATGGGATTGAGCCTGTTTACGATTGCACGGTCCCGCAAGCAGCTCGCTTCGATGCCAACGGTCTAGTCGTCCACAACTGCGGCGAGATTATTGGCTCCAACTTTCACTGCAACCTCTCTGAGATCCACCTCAACCAAATCGATCCCAGCGACGAGCAGGCGCAGCGCGAGGCCTTCCAGGCCGGTGCCCTCTCGGTGGCGGCGCTGCTCCACCACCGCTTTGTCGAGCCGCGCTATCAGTACAGCCGCGAGCTCGACCCCATTGTGGGCGTCTCCTTTACCGGACTGTTCGATTTTTGCGTGCAGGCGTTTGGCGTGGACTGGCTGCATTGGTGGGAACAGGGACGGCCCGATACCGAGCAGGGGCGCGCCTTCAAGCGCCAGGAGCAGCAATACCTCCAGCACTGGCGCAGCATTGTGCGCGACACCATCTGGGACTACTGCGACCGCCACGGCCTCAAGCGGCCCAATCGCTACACCTGCGTGCAGCCCTCGGGGACCAAATCGTTGCTCACCGGTGCCTCGCCGGGCTGGCACCCACCCAAAGCGGCGCGCTACCTGCGCCGGATCACCTTCCGCAAAAACGATCCGGTGGCGCTGGCCTGCATCGACTACGGCTACAACGTCATCCCGGCCCAATCGGACAAGGACGACAACGGCAACCTTCTCGACGATCCCTTCGACGAGCGCTGCACCGAGTGGCTGGTCGAGATTCCGGTGTCGCTGCCCTGGGCGGATCTGCCGGGGGCGGATGCCATCGACATCAGCAGCTTTAGCGCCCTGGCCCAGTTCGACTTCTACATGCAGGTGCAGCGCTACTGGACCACCCACAACACCTCGGCCACGCTCGAGTTCCGCGAGGGCGAGATTGAGGCTCTCGGCGATCGCATCCACCGCGCCATCCGCGACGACGAAGGCTACATCTCGGCCGCCTTGTTGGCCCGCTTTGACGACCACCAGAGCTTCCCGCGCCTGCCGTTTGAGCCCATCGGGCAGCAGCAGTACGAGCAGCTGATGGCTGAGGTGCGCCAGCGCTGCCGTGAGCCGGACTTTTACGCGGCGCTGCAGCGCTACGATGCGGGTGCATTCGACGAAAACGGGCCGGCGGCTTGCGACTCCGACCGGTGCCTGTTCCCCGGCCAGTAGCGCGTGGGGCCTGCGCTAGGCTTAGGTCGGTGCCGTCCGTACTGCAAGTTTGGCAGGTGAGCTGATGTTTTTGGAAGAACTCTCTCCGCTTTGGCGGGAGCTGACGCAGGAGCCCGTGGCGTTTGTGGGCGGCTTTGTCGCCGGCGCCTTCCGCCTGGACCCGGCCGAGGATCCGCTGCGGAGCTGGCTCCAGCGGCAAGGGGCCAACTTTGAGGGGAGCGGCAGCGACAGCAGTGCTAGCGATGGCAACGGCGGCGGCCCGCAGTCGATTGCCATCGAATGAAGTGGTCGCGGACATCGGCTAAGCCCGCGCTCATCCGAGCTGCGTACCGTTAGAAGGTAGCGGCCATCCCAATCAAGCCCCAAAACGCGATCGCGGCAACATGCTGGCTCAGTAGGGGTCGCTAAGATCGAATTGGGTGGTGCCGTCCTGACCGATGGCAGAAAAGCGATGCCCCAACACTGGGGAAGGTGAGCAGCGATGAGCGATGGGAGCGCTTTCCAGGCACTGCCCACCGAGCGCGGTTATACCACGCTATCGCAGCACGTTCGGGGCCAGCTGGGCGACGATGCGTCGCGCGCCTGGCGGCTGAGCGCTGCCCTGGACCGGATTGCCCTAGCAGGCAAGGTGATCGCCCGCTGCCTGAGCCGCGCCAGCTTGGTAGAAGGTGGTTTGGGGGTGACGGGCGAGAACAACGTCCAGGGCGAGGCAGTCAAGCCCATGGACACCTATGCCAATGAGGCCTTTATCGCCGCCTTTCGCAACAGCGGCCTGGTTAGCACTATTGTCTCGGAGGAGATGGCCGAGCCCTACGAGCTGCCCGAGAATGCGGCGGAGGGCAGCTATGCGCTCGCGCTCGATCCCATCGATGGCTCCTCCAACCTCGATGTCAACCTCAATGTGGGCACCGTCTTTGCCCTCTACGAACGCCCTGACGGCGCGATCGCGCAGGGACTGCTGCAAAACGGCAGCCACCCGCTAGCGACTGGCTACGTTCTCTACGGCGCCAGTACCATGCTAGTTTGCTCGTGGGGCGACGGCGTGCGGCGTTTCAGTCTGGAGCCCAGCCTGGGCGAGTTTATCCTGACCGCTCAGGGAGAACGCATTCCCGAGCGCGGCTCGCTCTATAGCATCAACGAAGGCAACTTCCGGCATTGGGAAGCGCCGCTGCGCGATTTCATCCGTCACGCGCACCAAGCCGAGGATTACAGCGCTCGCTATAGCGGCTCCCTAGCCGCCGATTTCCATCGCATCCTCAGCCAGGGCGGCGTTTTTCTCTATCCGGGTACGCACGAGCAGCCGGCGGGGAAGTTGCGCTGGCTTTATGAAGCAGCCCCGCTGGCCTTTCTCGTCGAGCAGGCCGGCGGTTGTGCCAGAACCGGGAAAGCGCGCATCTTGGATGTGGTTCCCGAGGGCTTGCACGCCCGCACGCCGCTGGTCGTTGGCAGCCCGGCCAACGTCAGGCAGGTCGAGTTGTTCGTGCGCGCGCCCGCTCAAGCCTCAGAGAGCGCCGCAACAACCCTATAGAGGCACCATCGCAAAGCCTGTAAGGAGGCAACCCATGACGGCAACGAGCAATCCCATTTTTCAAATCGAGCAGCAGTACGGCCAGAGCATCTGGATGGACAACCTCAGCCGCGACTTGATCCAGTCGGGCGAGCTCAAGGAGCTGAGCGAGAGCCGCGGCATCCACGGCATTACCTCCAATCCCACCATCTTTGAAAAGGCCATTACCGGCAATAAGGTCTACGATGCCGACATTGAGGCCGGCATCCGCGAGGGCAAATCCATCCAGGCAATCTACGAATCGCTGATCTTCCAAGACATCCGCGATGCCTGCGACACGCTGCGGCCCATCTACGACGAGACCAACGGGCTCGATGGCTACATCAGCATCGAGCTGCCGCCCACCATGGCCAACGATACGGACGGCTCGGTGCGCGAGGCCCGGCGCTACTTCGAGCAGATCGGGCGCGACAACGTCATGATCAAAATTCCGGGCACTCGCGAGGGGTTACCGGCTGTGGAGCAGGCCATCAGCGAGGGCATCAACGTCAACATCACGCTGCTGTTCTCGGTGGAGAGCTACATCGAGACGGCCTGGGCCTACATCCGCGGGCTGGAGAGGCGCGCCGCCGCGGGCCAAGACATCAGCCGGATTGCCTCGGTAGCCAGCTTTTTCCTCAGCCGCATCGACGCCAAAGTCGACGGCCAGCTGAACAAAAAGCTAGAAGCAACCCAAGACGAGACCGTCCGGGCCAAGCTTCAAGGCCTCAAAGGACAAACAGCCATCGCCAACGCCAAGATCGCCTACCAAAAATTCAAAGCAATCTTCACCAGCGATCGCTGGAAAGCTCTCGAGGACCAAGGCGCCAAGCTCCAGCGCCTGCTTTGGGCCAGCACTGGGACGAAAAACCCCGACTACAGCGACGTCATGTACGTCGATGCCCTGGTGGGGCCCCACACCGTCAATACCCTACCGCCCGATACCTTCGAGGCCTGCTCCGACCACTGCTCGCCGGGGGGCAACCGCGTGGAAGAAAACGTCGAGCAGGCCTATCAAGTCGTGGAGCAGCTACGCGATCCAGACGCCAACATCGACCTCGATGCGGTCATGGACGAGCTGCTCAGCGAAGGTATCGACAAGTTCGTCAAGCCCTACGAGTCCCTACTGTCCTCGCTCGAGAGCAAGGCCCAGCAGCTCACCCAGGTCTAGCGCGGCCAATCTAGCCCTGGCGCTGCCAGCAGCCGGCAGCCGACTGCTGGCAGCGCTGCGGCAGTTACTCTATTGCAAGCGGCAAGCGAGGCATGACGGCACTGGCAGAAAACCCCCTTCGCATTGGGCTGCAGCGGGAGCGCATCCCGGAACCGCTGATCCTGGTTATTTTTGGCGCTTCTGGGGATCTGGCCCAGCGCAAGCTGGTTCCGGCGCTCTATCAGCTCAAGCGCGAGCACCGCTTGCCCCCCGAGCTGACCGTGGTGGGCGTGGCCCGGCGCGAGTGGAGCCACGACTACTTTCGGACCCGCATGCGCGAGGGCATCGAGCAGTTTAGCGGCGGCATCGGCTCCGAGGAGATTTGGGACGACTTCGCCCAGGGGCTCTACTACTGCTCGGGCAACCTCGACCGGCCCGAGAGCTACCAAAAGCTCAAAGCCTTTCTCGAGGAGCTAGACGGCAAGCGCGGTACGCGCGGCAACCGGGTGTTTTATTTGGCGGTTTCGCCCAAATTTTTCCCGTCGGCCCTGGAGCAACTGGGGGCCGCCAACATGCTGGCCGATGCCAGCAAAACGCGGCTGGCGATTGAGAAGCCCTTCGGGCAAGACCTGAGCTCGGCGCGATCGCTCAATCAAGTCGTGCAAGGCGTCTGCCACGAAAAGCAGGTCTATCGCATCGACCACTACCTGGGCAAAGAAACCGTACAGAACCTGCTGGTGTTTCGCTTTGCCAACGCCATTTTTGAGCCGCTCTGGAACCGCCAGTTCGTCGACCACGTACAAATTACGGTGGCCGAGAGCGTAGGGCTCGAAGATCGCGCCGGCTACTACGACAGCGCCGGCGCCCTGCGCGACATGGTGCAGAACCACCTCATGCAGCTGCTGTCGCTCACGGCCATGGAGCCGCCTAACGCGCTCGATGCCGACAGCATTCGGGCGGAAAAAACCAAGGCGCTGGAGGCGATCCAACTCGCCGATCCCGACAACCTGGATCGCTCGGCCGTGCGCGGCCAGTACGCGGCCGGCTGGATGAAGGGCCAAACCGTCCCCGGCTACCGCGAAGAGCCGGGCATCGATGCCAACTCCACCACGCCCACCTTCGTTGCCATGAAGCTGCTGTGCCACAACTGGCGCTGGCAGGGCGTGCCCTTCTATCTGCGCACCGGCAAGCGCTTGCCCAAAAAGGTCTCCGAGATCGCCATCCAGTTCCGCGAGGTGCCGCACGCCATCTTCCAGTCGGCCGCCCGGCAAACCAATGCCAACGTGCTGACCCTGCGGATCCAGCCCAACGAGGGAATCTCGCTGCGTTTTGAAGCCAAAATGCCAGGGCCCGAGCTGCAGACGCGCTCGGTGGATATGGACTTTAGCTACGGCTCCTCGGGCCTGGCCAACACCGAGGCCTACACGCGCCTGCTGCTTGACTGCATGCTGGGGGACCAAACCCTATTTACCCGCTCCGACGAGGTGGAGGAATCGTGGCGCATTATTACCCCAGCCCTCTCGGCTTGGGATGCGCCTGCCGATCCGGCCACTGTGCCGCAGTACGAGGCTGGCACGTGGCAGCCCACCGAGGCCGAGCAGCTCATCAACCGGGACGGCCGCCGCTGGCGCCGGCTGTAATCCCGTTCGAGGCAACGATTGGCGATCGCTAGGAACGGCCTATGGTCTCGCTACAAGCCCCCGAGGACATCTCCATTGAGGACATTGAGGCGCAACTGCGCCAAATCTGGCAGCGCATTCGCAAAACGGGCGACGCCGAAGGGCTATCGGCCTCGCGCGCGGCCACCTTTAGCCTGATCGTCTACGAGCCCGAAGAAACCCAGCAGCTGCTGGCAGCCCTGGGCTTTTACGACGGCTCGCTCGATGGCATTGTCGGGCCGCGCACGCGCGCCGCCATTGAGGCAGCCCAGCAGGCCTACGGCTTCCCGGCAACGGGGACGCCCCAACCCGAGCTGCTGGAGCAGCTGCGCGCGCAGTGGCACCAGCAGCAGGATCGGCTGGGCAGCGCCCAAGAAAACGGCGCCGCCGCCTTGCACGCCTACCGGCAGCTGCAGGGCAGCCAGATTGTGGAGAAGCTGGCCGAGTCCAACCCTTGCCGCATTGTGACCCTATGCCCGGTGGCGGGCGAAGACCGGGGGGTCAGCGCCCAGGTCTCGGCCCACTGCCCCATCGACCATCACGGCCATGGCAGCGCGCTGGTGTGCTGCGAGTACATCACGCTGCACGGAACGGCCCAGGCCCTAGA
Organism: Cyanobacteria bacterium QS_8_64_29; assembly: GCA_003022125.1. NCBI lineage: Bacteria > Bacillati > Cyanobacteriota > Cyanobacteria bacterium QS_8_64_29. The sequence continues at coordinate 15,433 of PXQH01000021.1, forward strand.
GCGCGCCGGCGGTCTGATTGCCGGGCTGATGCTGGGCGATCTGCCCAAGTTCCTCTGGTGGCGGGCAACGCCGCAGCCGGACGACACGCTTTTTCAGCGCCTAGCCAGCGATAGCGACCTCACCATCCTCGACTCCAGCACCTTCGGCGACGCCGAGGCCGATTTGCTGCGCGTGGGCAAGCTGCTCGGGCGCGGCCTGCCCATTGCCGATCTCAACTGGCGGCGGTTGGCCCCCTGGCAGGAACTGGCGGCCGAGGCCTTCGATCCCCCCGAGCGGCGCGATGCCCTGCAAGAAGTTGATCGCGTCACCATCGACCACGAAAAGGGCAACCGCGCCCAGGCGCTAATGTATCTGGGCTGGTTGGCCAGCCGCTTGCAGTGGCAGCCTGTGGCCTACACCCGCGAGGGCGGCGACTACGACATTCGGCGCGTCACCTTCGAGGGCAGCAACCAGCGCACGGTGGAAGCCGAGCTGGCTGCCATCCCCACTGCTGATTGGGGCGACATTCCCGGCGACCTGATCGATTTGCGCTTGAGCTCGACCAATCTGGATGCCGACTGTTGCACGGTGCTGTGCTCCGAGACCACCGGTTGCATGCGCATGGAGGCTGCCGGTGGGGCGCAGGCATGCCGCATCCAGCAGGTAACGCCGCTGTTCGATCAAAAAACCGAGGAGCTGCTGTCGCAGCAGCTGCAGTACCAACGTCAAGAAGCACTGTACGGCGAGAGCATGGAGACCGCGCACGAGCTGCTGGCGCTGGGCGCGGATTGAGTGTAGGCAGGCGGAGCGGCCATGGCTGCCATTATCGCCGGCGAGCGCAGCGGTGCTGGCAAAACCACCGTGACGCTCGCCCTGCTGTCGTACTACGCCCATCGGGGCGAAGCCGTCCAATCCTACAAAGTGGGGCCGGACTACATCGACCCCATGTTCCACGCCCGCCTGACAGGGCGCCCCTGCCGCAACCTGGATCCGGTCCTGACCAGCGAGGCCTACGTGCGCGCATGCTTTGCCCGCCACACCGGCGGCGCCAGCCGCGCCCTGGTGGAGGGCGTCATGGGCCTGTTCGATGGCATTGGTTGGGGCGAGACCGCTGACTTTGCCAGCACGGCCCACATCGCGCGGCTGCTGGATCTGCCCGTCATTCTAGTGCTGGATTGCAGCCGGCTCTCGGGCTCGGTGGCGGCCCTAGCGCACGGTTACTGCAGCTACGACCCCCATCTCACCATTGCTGGCGTGGTGCTCAACCGCGCGGGCAGCGATCGCCACTTGGAGCGGTTGCGAGCGGCCCTAGTGCCGCTGGCGCTGCCCGTTTTGGGCGCCATCCGCCGCCAGGATGCCATCGCACTCCCCGACCGGCACTTGGGCTTAGTCCCGACCGAGGAGCTCGAGCAGTGGCATGCCCTAACCGAGCGCCTCGCCCACTTGGCGCGGGACTGCTTCGACTGGTCGCGCTTGGAGCCGCTGCTGCGGGCGCCCGCACCGGCCGCGCCGCAAGCGCCACCGCCTGCCCAGGAAGCTCCCGTGCAGATTGCGCTGGCCCGTGATCGCGCCTTTAGCTTTTACTATCCCGACAACTTGGAGCTGCTGCAGCGTTTGGGTGCGCAGTTGCTGCCCTGGAGCCCGCTGCAGGATCGCGGCCTGCCGCAAGGCACCCAGGGCCTGTATTTTGGCGGCGGCTTTCCGGAGGTGTTTGTCCGGCAGCTGGCCGACAACCGTGCTGCCCGGCAGAGCGTGCGAGCTGCCATCCAAGCCGGGCTACCCACCTACGCCGAGTGCGGCGGGTTGATGTATTTGGGGCAGCAAATCGCGGACTTTGACGGCCGCGCGTGGCCCATGGTGGGCGCGCTGCCGGTGCGCGCGCGCATGACCCAGCGCTTGACCCTGGGCTACCGCCAGGCGACCGCCGCCCGCAACACGTTTTTGCTGGGGCGCGGCGAGCAGTGCTGGGGGCACGAGTTCCATCGCTCCCAGTTGGCAGCTGGCCCAACCACCCCCATTTGGCAGCTAGCCGAGCTCGGCACTGAGCGGCCGCCCCCTGGGGAGGGGTGGCCCGGCGATCGCCTGCATGCCTCCTACCTTCACTTGCACTGGGGGGCAGCGCCCGCCCTACCGCAGCGATTCCTGCACTGCTGCCGCCGCGTCGCCCCCTGAGTGCCTACTTTTTGGGCGAGAGCATCATCATCATGCTGCGCCCTTCGCGCTTGGGCGCTTGCTGGATCTCGCCGATTTCCTCAACATCGCCGGCCAGGCGCCGGAGCAAGTCCTCGGCCATATCGGCGTGCTGGATCTCGCGGCCGCGGAACGTCACCGTCGCTTTAACCTTGTCGCCGTCTTTTAAAAAGCGCTGCGCCCGACTGACGCACACGTTGTAGTCGTGCTCGTCAATCTTGTAGCGCATCTTGACTTCTTTAACATCAACCTGATGCTGCCGCTTTTTGGCATCCCGCGCTTTGCGGTCCTGCTCGTACCGGTACTTGCCGTAGTCCATGATCCGGCAGACAGGCGGGTCAGCCTTGCTACTCACCAGGACCAGATCCAGGTTTTGGTCCTCGGCAAGGCTCTGCCCCCGATCGGTGGACATGACGCCCCATTGTTCGCCATCGGGCGAGATGACGCGTACCTGGTCGTAGCGGATGTTTTCGTTGATGGGGGGGATGGAACGGTTGCGCTTTTTGCTTTTCACGGATGCCTTTGTCAGAACGGTCTGGCAGGTGTCAAAACCTTAGTAAGGAACAGTGGCCATTTTAATGGGCTGACCGCGGGCAGTTCCATCGCTGCTGGCCGCGCTTAGCATGGGGGAAACAATCGCTGCCCGAGGATCCTGCATGCTGACTGCCGATCGCGGCGCGCAACGCCAGCGTACGGGCCGCCAGCGCGATTGGATCTGGCGGGGTTGGCAAACGCGCTACAGCTACCGACCGGCCGCGCATCCGGCGGCATCCGCCCGGGCGCCGCTGATGCTGCTGCACGGGTTTGGCGCCTCGCTGGGGCACTGGCGGCACAACATGCCCGCGCTCAGCCAACAGCGCCCGGTTTACGCGCTCGATTTGCTGGGTTTTGGGGCCTCTCGCAAGGCAGCGACCGACTACAGTGTCGATCTGTGGGTCGCCCAAACCTACGACTTTTGGCAAACGTTTGTCGGCACGCCGGCCGTGCTAGTGGGCAACTCCATTGGCGCCCTGGTGAGCGCGATCGCGGCAGCCCGCCACCCGGAGATGGTAGCTGGGGTGGTTCTGTTGAGCCTGCCGGATGTCTCGCTGCGGCAGCAAGCCATCCCGCGCTGGATGCGGCCGGCCGTCACGGCCGCCGAGCTGACAGTTGCCTCCCCGCCGCTGTTGCGGCTGTTGTTTGCGCTGCTGCGGCGCCCGCGCTGGCTGCGGCGCGGCATTGGCTTGGCCTATGCCGACCGGCGGGCTGTCGATGCCGAGCTAGTGGAGCTATTGGCAGCGCCCACCCGCGATGCGGGAGCCGCCCGCACCTTCGTGCGGCTGTTTCGCGCCTTTAACCGCCCCGACTTTACGCCACCCACGCAAACGGCCATTCCCCAAATCGCCGCCCCCATCCTGCTGTTGTGGGGGCTGCAAGATCGCATGGTGCCGCCGCGCTTGGCGCACCGCTTTAGGGACCTCAATCCGCAGCTGCAGCTGGTCGAGGTGGCCGGCGCCGGTCACTGCCTGCACGACGAGCAGCCCGATCGCTTCCACCGCATCTTGCTCGATTGGCTGGCCGCCACCGTGGACGGATGAGCCGCCGCGCCAACCGAGCTCAGCCCAGTGGCGGATCGCGGCTAATGTCCTCGTGCCAAAGCTGCGGTTGCGCAGCGATGAAATCGGCCATTAGGTTAATGCAGTCGGCCGCGTCGAGCACCTCAACGCCTATCCCGCGCGCCCGCAGCAATCGCTCCTCACCGCAGAAGTTGCGATTCTCGCCAATGACAATCTGGGGGATGCCGTACAGCAGAGCGGCCCCCGCGCACATGCTGCACGGTGACAGCGTCGTGTAGAGCGTGGCGCCGGCATAAAAGCTGGCCGGACGGCGTCCGGCTCGCTCCAGGGCATCCATCTCGGCATGCAAGATGGCGCTGCCTTGCTGGCACCGCCGGTTGCGCCCCCGACTGACAATCCGGCCGCCCGCAACGAGCGCAGCGCCAATGGGAATGCCCCCCTCTTCCAGCCCCTGATGGGCTTGCTCTAACGCTGCCTGCATGAACGCGTCCATAAGGGGTAACCAACAAGCCGACCGGTCGTGTCAAGATGGTAGCAGCCCTTCCCGCCGGGGAAAGGCGCTTGCAGCGCGCAGGGGGCGAGCATGACGCGCGCTCGGATCGTGGCTATCTTAACCGGGGCCCTGTCGATCGCCATCGCCCTTGCCTATTTGGGCTTGGTCTTGCTGCTCGATACTCGCGGCGAGATGCAGCCGGCGCCCATCACTGAGACTGTCCCGACCGGGTCGCTCGGGCACGCGGCGAGCGTTACCCGCCCTAGCTAGGCTTGCGGCGCTTGCACCTCGAGGGTGCCGCGGAACATGTTCATGCCGCAGTGGAAGGTGTAGGTCCCGGGTTGCTGGGGCGTAAACTCGATGGGCGTGGTTTCGTTGAGCCCCAACTCCGCCGAGCGGTGGAACTCGGGCAGTAGCACCCGCTCCAGGCAGCTGTTGGGATCGGTGCGGTAAAAATTCAGCCGCACCGGCTGCCCGGCGCGGACGATCGCGCGATCCGGTTGGTAGCCACCATCGACCGTAACGGTCAATGACTGCACGCCTTGCTGAGCGCGGGCGGCTTGCGCCGGCCGCCGGCCCAGCCGGAACCACCAAAACTCCAAGCTGATCGCGGCGATGCCGCCTAGGGTTACGCCCACTTTGAGTGCTAGCGGTTGCTCGATGGTACGAAACGGGGCCGCCCCTTCAGCAGCAAGGGCGAGCTCGGGGGCGCTAGCAGCCCCCAGAACCCAGCCCGCGGCAATAGCCACCAGCAACCCTTGTGGGCGCATGGCACTTACCCCATCAGCGCGATCCGGTCGAGGAAGCTGAGCTCGGGCGCGCTTGCGATTGCGCCCGCTTGGCCGAGCGCTCCGACTCCTCGGGGTCGATGGCCGTGAGCTCGATGTTGTTAAACAGGGTGGTGACAAAGGCAAACAGCAAAAACGGCAGCGAGAGTACCAGGATCAGCCCGACTGTAATGAACGCGTAAATCTGACGGGTTGAGCTCCACAAAGCCAGCGCTGTTGCCAGGCTGCCAAAAATAACGAACAGCCAAACGACGATTTGCAGGTAAATATCGCTGAAGGTCAGCGTGCAATTAAAGCGATATTTTTGCAGCAGCTCGCTCATAACCTACCTCGACGGTGGCTTCCCCAGGGCCAGCCTGCAATGGCTAGCTGGGTGCTTAAATGATAGCCAATACAGCGGCCTTGGGATGCGGCAGCTGCGGGCTAGAGCAGCTTTTCCAGGCCGTAAACCAGCTGCTTGAGCTGGGTCACTTGGCGGATGCCCAGCAGCACGCCCGGCATAAAGGCGGCCCGATCGATGGTGTCGTGGCGCAGCGCGTACGTCTGCCCGGTTGCGCCGAATGTGACTTCCTGCTGCGCCACTACCCCCGGCATGCGGACGCTGTGAATGCGGATGTTGTCGTTGGCCAGCCCGCCGCGCGCGCCGCTAAACGTTTCTTGCTCGTCCACCTCGCGCGGGTTGTAGCTTTTGCCCAGCCCCGATAGCATTTGGGCGGTTTGGACGGCTGTGCCGCTGGGGGCATCGGCTTTTTGATTGTGGTGCCGCTCGATAATCTCAACGTGGTCGAAGTACTGCGAGGCCTGGACGGCCGCCCGCTGCAGCAGCACCATGCCAATGGAAAAGTTGGGGGCAATGAGCGCGCCCGTACTGGCCTTGTCGGCAAAGTCAGCTAAGTCGTCGAGCTGCTCGGCCGTCAGGCCGGTCGTACCCACCACAGGCCGGACGCCATAGGCGATCGCGGTGCGGACGTTCTCGTAGATGCTGTCCGGGTGCGTAAAATCGACCATGACCCCCTGGGTTTGCTCTTGGGTCGCAAAGACCAGCATCCCCTGCAGGTCGTTCATTAGTGGCACCTCAACCGCACCGCAACCAGCCAGCTCGCCGGCGTCTTGGCCCATGACGCTGGTATCGCGATCGATAGCACCTAGCAGCGTCATGTCCTCGGCCTGGGCAACCGCTTTGACGGCCTCGCGGCCCATCTTGCCGGCGGCGCCGTTAACCACAACGGGGATGGGGGCTTCGTTTGCCATGGCGCCTCGGATCTCACAACAGCGCTTGAGGGAATTCTAGGGTGATCTGCTTTGGCAGGCAATCGCGCAGTGCGCGGCCCATCGCGCTGGAGCAGCAGTGGCCTCCTGCCGCGACCGTTCCTGCCTTGCAGCCGGACCAAATCCATCTCTGGTGCGCCTGCTTGCAAGCACCAGCGGCGGCCTCGCAGCAGTTGCTCCCGTTGCTATCGGCTGCGGAGAGAGAGCGCGCGCGGCGCTTTCGCTTCCGCCGCCACCGCCGGCGCTTCATCTTGACCCGGGGGATACTGCGGCACCTGTTGGGAAGGTACTTGGGGATCGCTCCCCAGCACCTGCAGCTGGCGCAAGGCCGGAACGGTAAGCCCTATCTGAGCGGCGCTGGTCCCACCGAACTGCAGTTCAACCTCGCTCACGCCGGGCAATGGGCGCTCTATGCTTTCGCGTCCGGCAGTCAGCCGCTCGGGATCGACCTGGAGCGCGATCGCCCGCTGCCCCAAGCCGAGCAGCTCGCGCGGCGCTTTTTTGCCCCCCGCGAGCGCGATGCCCTGCGCGCCTTACCGGCATCCGAGCGGAGCCGGGCTTTTTTGCAGGCTTGGACGCGCAAGGAGGCCTACCTAAAAGCGATCGGCACCGGTCTGGCCGGGTCGCTCGATCGCGTGGAGGTATCCGTTGGCCCCGCCGGGCTGCTGCAGCAGCGCGATAGCGGCTGCTCCGGCGCGGCGCGCTGGTGGCTCTGCGATCTAGTCCCAGCCCCAGGCTACGTCGCGGCGCTCGCCGGTTGGGGAGATGGTTGGCGCTTGCAACAGTGGCAGCTCCCGCTGCAGGCACTAAGAATAGAGCCACCGATCGATGCCCGCCACTACCCCTACAATGACGGCCGCCAAAACGAGCCACCATTCCCATGACTCGCATTCTGTACTACCACCGCCAATCCAATTTTTCTCGCAAGATCCGCATCCTGCTAACGGAAAAGATCTGGATTACCAGCTAGAAGAAATCGATCTAATACCAATTCTCGTGGCTTGTGCACTAGGTTTCGGCTTCCAAAACTCCCTCAATATGGGGATTATATTCTTTGAAAAACGTGCATCTACTGCTCAAATTGGTATAAGCGCCAAGCCCGACTATTTTTTGCAGCTCTCCCCCATCGGCAAGGTGCCCGTCCTCAAAGAGGACGATGGAACCGTTATTTGGGATTCTTCCCTAATTGCCGAATACATTGAGCAAACGTATCCCCACCCCCATCTTTGTCCCCAAGAGTTTCACCAGCGGCTCGCGTGCCGCAAGTGGGAGGAAATGGCAGACACGCTGGGAGATACCATCATCAATGTCTGGATAATCGGACTGCTCGATGGGGGCGAGCCCAGCCAGTATCGTTCGCTTTTGAAACAGCGCATCGAGCGCCTGGTGCCAACATTTGAGGCAAAGCTCGGCCAGACTCGGTATTTGCTAGGCGGCGAGAGTTGGTCAATGGCCGATATTGCAGCACTCTGCTCGTTCGGCTATTACGATTTGCGCCTGGGCCCAGCGTGGCAAGATCGCTATCCCTATCTGCGGGATTGGTTTGAGCGACTGCATCAGATTGATTCGGTCAAAGCCACCATTCCGACCAGCTCCCTCAACTAGGGCCTCAACTCGCGCCGCCCTCAAGCGGCCTGCTGGCGGTACCAGGCAATCGTCCGGTTTAAGCCTTCGCGCAGCGGCATTTGGGCGCTAAAGCCAAAGGTCTGCCAGGCGCGCTCGGTATCCAGGCAGCGGCGGGGCTGGCCGTTGGGCTTATCCGTCTCCCAGACAAGGTCGCCGTCAAAGCCCATGAGCCCGCAGATCGTCTCAGCTAGCTCGCGAATCGAGATTTCGGCGTTGGTGCCCAGATTGACCGGGGCGGGGTCGTGATAAGACTGCGTCCCCATGACAATGCCGCGCGCCGCGTCTTGGACGTACAAAAACTCGCGCGTTGGCGTGCCATCGCCCCAGACGGCAAGCGTTTTGTCTCCGCGCTGTTGAGCTTCGTGCACTTTGTGAATTAGGGCTGGGATGACGTGGGAGCTTTGCGGGTCAAAGTTGTCTTCCGGGCCGTAGAGGTTGACCGGTAGCAGATAGATGCCGTTGAAACCGTACTGCTGGCGGTAGGCCTGCAGCTGTTCCAGCAAGGCCTTTTTGGCAATGCCGTAGGGCGCGTTGGTCTCTTCCGGATAACCGTTCCAGAGCTCGTCTTCGCGGAACGGCACCGGGGTGAGCTTGGGATAGGCGCAGATGGTGCCCACGCAGCAAAACTTTTGCACGCCCGCTTCCCAGGCAGCGTGGATGAGCTGGGCGCCCATCATGAGGTTGTCGTAGAACAGCTCGGCCGGTTTCTGCCGGTTGAGCCCAATGCCGCCAACGTGAGCGGCTAGGTGGATGACAATGTCCTGTCCGGCGACCGCTTGCCGGCAGGCGTCTAGCTCGCGCAAGTCGTACTCGCGCGATCGCGGCACGGCGATCCGCTCGGGCGAGGCGCCGGCTTGCTGCAGCTGCCCGACGACCTGGCGCCCCAGGAAGCCGGCACCGCCGGTGACCAGGATGCGCTTGCCGGTTAGCTCGATGGGAGAGCCGTTCGTCTCGCTCATGGGATCAATCGACGAGGTTGTTGAGCCGCTGGCGCAAAAAGGCCGAATTATCGACTTCGTGGGCCGCTTTGCCGTCGGGGGGCTCAATCCCCAACGCGGCCAAATCGGCATCCACCATCAGCTTGACCAGCCGCTCGAAATCGACCGAGTGCTGCCAGCCTAGCTGCTGCTGGGCTTTGCTGGGATCGCCAATGAGCAACTCGACCTCAGACGGCCGCAGGTAGCGCGGATCGAATTTGACGTGCTCGTGCCAGTCCAGCCCGGCGTAGCCAAAAGCAGTCTCTAGAAACTCGCGCACCGAGTGTGCCTCGCCGGTAGCCACCACATAATCGTCAGGGCGATCCTGCTGCAGCATCAGCCACATGGCTTTGACGTAGTCTTGGGCGTAGCCCCAGTCCCGCTGGGCATCGAGGTTGCCCAGATAGAGATAGCGCTGCCGGCCCGCCAGGATGCGCGCGATCGCGCGGGTGATCTTGCGCGTGACGAAGGTTTCGCCGCGGCGCGGCGACTCGTGGTTGAACAAAATGCCGTTGCAGGCAAACAACCCGTAGGATTCGCGGTAGTTGACGGTTTGCCAGTGGGCGTAGACCTTGGCGCAGGCATAGGGGCTGCGCGGGTAGAAGGGAGTGGTCTCGCGCTGCGGCGTCTCCTGCACCTTGCCAAACATCTCCGAGGAGCCTGCCTGGTAGAAGCGCACCTCAATGCCGGTGCGGTTTTGATAGTCGCGGATGGCCTCTAGCAGCCGCAGGGTGCCCATCGCCGCCGTATCGGCAGTGTATTCGGGCGCATCGAAGCTGACGCGCACGTGGGATTGCGCCCCCAAGTTGTAGATCTCGATGGGCTGGATTTTTTCCAGCAGGCGGCGCAGGGTGGTCCCGTCAGTGAGGTCGCCGTAGTGCAGAAATAGCTGCGCCCCTTCCTCGTGCGGATCGACATAGACATGGTCGAGGCGGTCGGTGTTGAAAGTCGAGGCGCGCCGGATCAGGCCGTGCACTTCGTAGCCTTTGGCCAGCAGCAGCTCGGTGAGGTAGGACCCATCTTGGCCTGTAATGCCAGTCAGCAGCGCGCGCTTGGGCTCGCTCATAGGATTGCTTGCGTTGGGCATAAGGCGGCCATCCTGGGCCACCCTGGGACTAACGGACCGTTAGACGCTAGCAACCTTGGCTACATTGCGCAAACACTGGGTCGCGAGCGGACTGGGCCCCCGCGCCAACTGCCGCCCGAGAGCGGCAGGCTGCCGCGTAGCGCAGTTTACAATCAGGGCCATGGCCAACCAACGACTGCGCAAGCTGATCGGCTACGTCCGCCCCCACCGGCGCCAGCTCCTGATGGGGGTTCTGGCGCTTTTGGCCTTTAACGGTCTCAGCGTTTGGATCCCGGAGCTGCTGCAGAGTGGCATCGATCGCGAGCAGTTTGGCTACTACGTGGCGCTGATCCTGATCGCGGCGTCGGCGATGTGGGGCATCCGCATCCTGTCGCGCATTTGGATTTTGGGGGTGGGGCGCAAGGTGGAGTTCGACCTCAAGCAGGCCCTGTTCCAGCACCTGCTGCGGCTGGAGCCGGCCTATTTTGCCACCCGCTCCTCGGGCGATTTGATCACGCGCGCCACCAGCGATGTGGACGAGATCCGGCGGCTGTTGGGCTTTGCCGTCCAGAGCATTCTGGAGGCCTTGTTTCGCTACGGCTTGGTCGTGCCGGTCATGTTTGCCATCGACCTGCGCTTGAGCGCGATCGCGCTTTTGCCCTACCCGCTGATCCTGACGGCGGTTTGGATCTTTAGCGCCCGGCTGCGCGAGCAGCAGAGCACTGTCCAAGAGCAGCTCTCCGATTTGAGCGAGCTGGTGCGCGAGGACATCAGCGGCATCGACTCAATCAAAATTTACGCGCAGGAGCAGAACGAGCGCCAGGCGTTCCGCCGCCGCAACCAGCAGCTTTTGGCGGCCAACTTAAAACTCGCGCAAACCCGCAACTGGCTGTTTCCGGTCATCCAGGGGCTGGCGACGCTTAGCTTGCTGCTGCTGCTAGTCCTGGGCGCTGGCAAGCTCGATCGCGGCCTCATCACCAGCGGCGAGTTCGTTCAGCTCATTGTCTACGCCCAGCAGCTGGTCTTTCCCATGGCCACGCTGGGCTTTACGCTCACCGCCTACCAGCGCGGTCAGGTCAGCGTCGATCGCGTCGAGTCCATCCTCAACGCGCAGCCGCGCGTCCGGGATGCGCCGCAGGCCCAACCGCTAGCGCTAGCGCAAGTGCGCGGGGCGCTGAGCGCCCGCGAGCTGAGCTACACCTATCCCGGCGCCAGCGAGCCGGCGCTGCAAGCTGTCAATTTTGCCATTGCAGCGGGCGAGACCGTGGCCATCGTCGGGCCCATCGGCTCGGGCAAATCCACCCTGGCCCATGCCCTGCCCCGCTTGCTAGAAATTCCGGACGGGCAACTTTTTCTCGACGGTCGCGACGTTACCCAGATTCAGCTCGAGTCGCTGCGCGCGGCTATCGCCTTTGTGCCCCAGGACAGCTTTTTGTTCAGCACCACCATTGCCGACAACATCCGCTACGGCAAGCCCGAGGCCTCGCAGGCCGAGATTGAGGCCGCAGCCCGCCAGGCGCGCATCCACAACGAGATCGCCCGCTTCCCCAGCCAGTACGACACGGTCGTGGGCGAGCGCGGCATTACCCTCTCGGGCGGCCAGCGGCAGCGGGCCTCGCTGGCCCGGGCGCTGCTGGCCGATGCGCCGGTGCTGGTGCTCGACGATGCCCTCTCGAGCGTCGATAGCGAGACGGCCACCGAGACTTTGACCCAGCTCTCGGGGGAAACGGCGGACAAAACGGTGGTGTTTGTCTCCCACCAACTCTCGGTGGCGGCCCAGGCCGATCGCATCCTGGTGATGGAAGCCGGCCGGATCGTGCAGGTGGGCTCGCACGCTGCGCTGCTCGAGCGCCCGGGTCTGTACCGCTCGCTCTGGGAGCAGCAGCAACTCGAGCAGGCCGTACCCTAGCGCTGCCGCTCACACCTCCAGCGCCGAGGCATCCACCGCCAGGGTGTGGGCCAAAAACGCCCACCGATCCGCCGCTTCCTCGATCTGCTTGCTCGTGGGCTTACCCGCGCCGTGGCCGGCCTGGGTCTCGATGCGGATCAGCACCGGTGCGCTGCCGGCTTGGGCTGCCTGCAGCGCTGCCGCGAACTTGAAGCTGTGCGCCGGCACCACGCGATCGTCGCGGTCGGCGGTGGTGATGAGCGTGGCCGGGTAGGCCGTGCCGGGCTGCAGGTTGTGCAGCGGCGAGTAGGCATAGAGGGTGCGGAATTCGCTGGGATCGTCAGGCGAGCCGTAGTCCGAGCACCACGCCCAGCCAATGGTGAAGCGATGGAAGCGCAGCATGTCCATCACGCCCACCGCCGGCAACGCCGCCGCAAACAGATCCGGGCGCTGGGCCAGGCAGGCGCCAACCAGCAGCCCCCCATTGCTACCGCCGCCCATGGCGAGCTTCTGCGCAGTGGTGTAGCCGTTGGCGATCGCCCATTCGGCCGCCGCAATGAAATCGTCAAAGACCGTCTGCTTGTTGTGCTTGGTCCCGGCTTGGTGCCACCGCTCGCCGTACTCGCCGCCGCCGCGCAGGTTGGGCACTGCCAGCACACCGCCCATCTCCAGCCAGACCAAGCGGCTGATGGCAAAGCTGGGCGTCAGCGAGATGCCAAAGCCCCCATACCCAAACAGAAACAGGGGGTTGCTCGCATTGCGCAGCACCCCCTTTTTGTAGGTCACGAACATGGGCACTTGCGTGCCGTCTTTGCTGCTGTAGAAGACCTGCCGCGTTTCGTAGTTTTGGGGGTTGAAATCCAGGGTTGGGGTCCGGAACAGGTGGCTCTCGTCGCGGGCCAAGTCGTAGCGGTAAATGGTGGGCGGGCTGGTAAAGCTCTCGAAGGCGTAAAAGGTTTCGGTGTCGTAGCGCTGCCCGCTAAATCCGCTGACCGAGCCAATTCCCGGTAGCTGCAGCGAGCGGACGAAGGTCCCGTCGCGCTCGTAGATGGCGATCGCCGAGCAGGCATCCTCCAGGTACTCGATCGCAAAGCGGTCGTTGAGCAGCGTCGCGCCCTCCAGCTTGCCCTGCCCTTCGGGCACGATTTCCTGCCACTGCGAGCGGGCGGGCGCTTCAACATCGATGGCAATGAGCCGGCCGCGGGGCGCATGGAGGTCGGTGCGGAACCAAAACAGCGACCCGTCGTTGCCGACAAACTCGTAAGCCGCCTCAAACTGCGAGATGAGCTCGATGTTGCCGGCATCGGGGTTTTGCAGGTCCCGATAGAAGACCAAATTGCGCGGGTCGGTCCCTTGCCAGACCGTGATGATGAGGTAGCGCCCGTCCTCAGTGACCTCGCCATCAAACAGCCACTCTTTGCGGTCGGGACGCTCGCAGATGCAGCGATCCTCGGCTTGCGCGGTGCCCAGGCGGTGGTAGTAGAGCTTTTGGAAGTAGTTGGCTTGCTCGAGCTGGGCCGCTTCGCTGGGGGCAGGGTAGCCGCTGTAGAAAAAGCCTTGCTTGTCCGGCGTCCACGAGGCCCCCGAGAACTTGATCCAGTCCAAGCGATCCGAGAAGTCCTCGCCCGTTGCCACATCGCGGACGTACCAGGTTTTCCAGTCCGAGCCGCCCGTAGAGAGGCCATAGGCCATGAGCTCGCCGTCATCGCTCACGGCCAACCCGGTTAGGGCGACTGTCCCGTCGCTGGCGAGCGGATTGGGATCGAGCAGCACGCGCGGTTCGGCCTCGAGGTCCTCGAGTGCGTAGAGCACGCTTTGGTTCTGCCGGCCATCGTTGTGCCGGTAAAAGTAGCGGTGGCCGCGCTTGAAGGGCACCCTGTACTGGTCGTAGTGCCAGAGCTGGCTCAGGCGCTGCTCGATGCTCGGGCGCTGCGGAATGGCGCTGAGGTAGTCGAAGGTAAGCTGGTTTTGGGCTTCAATCCAGGCCTGGGTGCTGGCCGACTCCCGGTCTTCCAGCCAGCGGTAGGGGTCGCGCACGGACGTGCCGTGGTAATTGTCGCTGCACTCAACGGTGGGGGTGTGCGGGTAGGCGATTGGGAACTCGGAAGCGGGCATCAAGCGAGCTAAGCGGATTGTTACGTTCCCCCCAGTTTAGCGGCAGGCGCCTGGGGCGGCAGCGCCCTTGCAATTCAAACTCATAACGATTATGGTTTAAGGTGAGACGCAATCGCCAAGCGAGCGCAAGCATGTCCGCGACTGTCAGAGAAATTCCGCTCGATCGGATCCACCGGCCGCTGCCGCGGCAAAACGATCCGGACAAAGTCGAGGCCCTAATGGCCTCCATCCGCGAGCACGGGCTCCAAGAGCCCATCGATGTGCTGGAGGTGGACGGGCAGTACTACAGCTTCTCGGGCTGCCATCGCTTTGAAGCGCACCAGCGTTTGGGCAAAG
>PXQH01000022.1:0-55754 GCA_003022125.1 Cyanobacteria bacterium QS_8_64_29
CTAGCTGGCCTATGTCCTTCCTTTGAGCGCGTCAAGGCGCTATTCCGGCTACTTATCGAGCATGACATCTTTAAATTTTCGATGCTACGCCAGTACGGGCTCGTTCACGTGTAAGTTGTGATTGCTATAGTAGCTTTACCGGAACAGATAATGACTCGGATAGCATAAAGGATCAATGCAATGCAACCAGCGAAAGCGATGGTTTTGCACATGCGCTTTTAGAAAGCGATCGAGTAAAAGAAGGTGTAGACGATACTGTAAATTTTAGCGAATATAGCAGTCGTAGACTGGATGTGAACGGAGTTAGCTTGTTGGCAAAGCTCTAGAATCCTCTCGAAGTGGGAATTAAGTTCCCAAAGGCAAGTCCACTTACCTGTTCACGATCCACGTGTTTTGCTATATGACGATCTTGACAGCGAAGGAGAGCAATCTGGAAAAGAATATTCAATAGAAAGAACTCAGTCGGTTTTGAGTCGTGCCCCCTATGATGTGGTCAGGCTAAAATATGATGCTTATCATGACGGCGAAAGCGTTGCTGCTGTTTATACAGAAATAATTATTGATGAGACGTTTAACTGTCCGCCCCAATAAATTGAAACAAGCGTCAGCCCAAAATGCCGGGTTTACGCTTATAGAGCTTATTGTGGCCACGGTTATTATTGGAATACTAGCCGCCATAAGCGCACCTGGCATGCTTGCCTGGTATAGCAACACTAAGGTGAATGTCGCACTCAATCAGGTGCGCGGCACGTTAAAGCAAGCCCAGCGCAAAGCAATTCAAAAAAGTAAGCCTTGCATGGTTGAAATAGATAAAAATAATAATAATAGCATTATGGTTACTGAGCCCACTGGAGTTACTAGTGATTACTGTAATGTTATAGAGCCTGATTTTAAAGGCGCCGCGATAGAAACCAATATTGGTAGCAACCAGACAAAATTTACGTTCCGCGGGACCAATACGCTTAGCGATGCTAGAACGATTGTTTTCTTTATTCAAGACAATCCGGATGCTTATAATAAAAAGTGCCTAGTTATTTCTAGCCCTCTAGGCGTTATTCGGGAAGGAGACTACTCAGGTGATGAAACCTCGCCTAGTGCTAGCTCTTGCACGACTTAAGCGTAGTAAGTTACCGCAAGTGGCAGGATTTACGCTGATTGAGCTTCTGGTGGCAGCAGCGATGGGATCTATTGTCGTTGCCGCTACTGGTATTGGCCTAATGGCCATTTTGCGTTCGGATGCGCGTTCGGAGAACTTAACTAGGCAACGGACTGAGCTAAGTCGAGCTCTCGATTTCATAGGGGAAGAAACCAAAATGGCTACTGCTATTGGTAGTAGCGGATCTGAACCGGGTGAGTTTGATTGTAATAACGCTTCTGGTGTTTTGACCCTGGATATCCCTTCTGTGGATCCAAAAATTGTTTACTATACTAAGCCAGTTTCTAGCGATAGTAATTGGCTAAGTCCCGAGTCGATCTATCGATGGGGTCCCAGTTTTGATGGGGGCGGAGAATACGGTAATCCCA
This sequence comes from Cyanobacteria bacterium QS_8_64_29, assembly GCA_003022125.1. Classification (NCBI taxonomy): domain Bacteria; kingdom Bacillati; phylum Cyanobacteriota; species Cyanobacteria bacterium QS_8_64_29. The sequence continues at coordinate 1,525 of PXQH01000022.1, forward strand.
GCAATCCCGATGGTTGGAACTGCAATTTATTAGTAGACTCGATTGCTAGTGATGGCTTTCAAGTCACCGTTAATGGCACTCGGGAAGCAGAGCTAGTTTTGGAAGGAAAAATGGATGATGAGACTTACAAAGTGGAAACGACGGTCTTTGCCAGGGCCCAGTAACGAGGCAAACCTCGCACTAGCTCTGTTGCCGTTTGCACCGGGTGTTCCTTAACTGCCGTCCAACTCCCGAAGCGGGCGCTATCCCGCACTTGGAGCCGATCCAAAGGCGTCAATCCCGCCGGCTCGCCCCATGCGCTTGCTCGAGCGGCTGCCCCTGAGCGGGCGGTTAGAATCGCAGGCCCCTTGACCGAATGACCCCGGGGATTGCGGCTCGCAATCCCCCAACTCAGCCGCTCTGCGTCGTTGGAGGCAGCCCATGGTCACCATCCCGGACGACACCTACCAGCACCTGGTTTCCTGCTTGCAGGCCCACGCTCCGGCGGATGCCGGTGCCCGCCAGGTGCTCGAAGAACTGCAGCGGGCGGTGCGCCCCACCCCGCGCCCCCGAAAGCAGGTGTCGCTGCCGCCGCTGGAGACCCCCAACCCCGCACCGGCGCTGGTAGCCGCCGATGCAGGCAGACGCTTCAGTAAAGCCATTGCCTGCCGCGATAGCGACGGTTCAACGGTCGAGCTAACCGTCTCGCAGCGCCGATTGGCGTGAACGCGATAAGTGATCGCCGCTCCCCCTGGGAGGCGCGCTGGCAGCAGGGGAAAACGGGGTGGGATCGCGGCGCGCCCAGTCCGGCCCTCGAACGCTGGCTAGCGCTGGATGCCATTCCCGGCGATCGCGTGCTCGTGCCCGGTGCCGGCCGCGGTTACGAAGTTAAGCTACTGGCGCAGCGCGGCTATGCCGTTATCCCATTTTCCGGAGCTAGCGCACTAGGATAGAGGTGGTGAGCTGAAGTTAGCCATGACTACCGTCTTCAACACCGAGATTGCCGAGTCCCCCCAGCAGCCCCTTCAATGCCATCTACGAGCAAACCTGCCTCTGCGCGCTGGAGCCGCCCCTGTGGCCGGCGTACGAGGCGCGCCTGGCCAGCTGGCTCCGACCGGGCGGCGTCCTGCTAGTGCTGTTCATGCAAACCGGGTGATCGCCGCAGGAAGGGCCGCCCCATCACTGCGACTGGACGGCCATGCAGGTGCTGTTTGCCAGCGAGCGCTGGTTTGGCCCCAGGCCCCGCCGCTCGAAATCCCCCATCCCAGCGGCCTGCGCGAGTTGGGGGTTTGCCTGCAGCGGCGTGCCCCCTAGCTCGCAAGCGCTCGCATTGGCCTTATACCGCACTCAAGGGGTTACGTTCGGGATCGCAGCGGGCAATGGCAACCGAGGAAGGCAGCATGTACCGCATTGGCGAAGCTGCCCGCCAGTTGGGCCTCAATCCCCAGACGCTCTACTTCTACGAGCGGCGCGGCCTAATTCCGCCGCCGCAACGCACGCGAGCGGGGCACCGCCTGTTCGACGAAGCCACAATGGAACGCCTGCCGTTCATTACCCGGGCCAAGGCGCTGGGCCTGTCCTTGAGCGAGATCCAACAGCTGCTGGCCCAGCCGAACGGCGAGGCGATCACCTGTCGCGACGGGTACCGGCAACTCAGCGCCAAGGTCCAGCAGCTCGAGCGGCAAATCGCGCAGCTGCAAGCCCTCAAATCGGAGCTGCAGCAGCGGATGGCGTGCTGCCAGCACAACCGGCAAGGTGAGGAGGCCGAGACGCCGTGCCTGGCCTTCGACCGCCCGTCCGCTCCGTCTCGCGACTGCTCGAGCCATTAGCCCCAAATTGCAGGCACTACCTGGGAGGGCACCATGACAGACATCATTTCCCGAGACGAGCTCAAAGCCCAGCTCGATCACGGCGAGCCCCTTATTTTAATCGACACGCTGCCAGAGCAGGCCTATCGCAAGCATCACCTGCCCGGCGCCATCAACATTCCCTCGGACGACATCAACCAGGTTGCTCCACAGCGGCTGCCTGACAAAAATGCCCCCATCGTTGTCTACTGCGCCAATGGTCCCTGCAAGCGATCACAGCGGGCTTGGGAGCGCCTTAAGGCGCTGGGCTATACCCAAGTTTGGGAGTACGACGAAGGACGCGAGGATTGGGTTGCTGCCGGCTTGCCGGTCGAGTCGGCTGACGCATGAGGCTCTTCGAGCGGCTGCAGCCGCTGGCCATATTGGCTTCCGCCCTCCTGGGCTTAGCGCTTGCGCGCCTTGAGGCCTTGGCTGCGGCGGCTGCCCCCCTCGTCACGCCGCTGCTGGTTGCGGTTATCTACGCCACGTTGCTGCCCATCGGGCAGCAGCAGCTCGGGCGAGCCCTCGGCCACCGCAAAGTTACCCTGGCCAGCTTGGGGCTCAACTTTGTCTGGACGCCCTTGCTGGCCTGGGGCTTGGGCGCTGTTTTTTTGGCAGATGCACCCGATCTGCGCTTGGGCTTGCTCTTGCTGTTAGTAACGCCCTGCACGGACTGGTACGTGGTGTTTACCGGCATTGCCCGCGGGGATGTGGCCCTTGCCACTGCCCTGCTGCCGCTCAACGCCATCCTGCAGCTAGCGCTGCTGCCGCTTTATGTGTGGGGGCTGGCTGGCTCGCTGGTTGCCCTGCCCCCTCAGACGCTATTGGTGCGCATTGCGCTCGTTTTCTTGCTGCCGCTGGTGCTCGCTGCCCTGACCCGCCAGCTCGTCCCGCGACTTTGGGGCCAGCGCGCGTGGCAGGCGCTACTGCCGCGCGCCGAAACCGGCCAGTTGCTGGCCCTCAATGCTGCCGTTGCCGCCCTCTTTGCGGCTGAAGGCGAGGCCTTGCTGCAACAGCCAGCGTTGCTGCTGCGGCTGCTGCCACCGCTGGGGCTGTTTTTTGCCCTCAACTGGGTGCTCGGTCAGTGGCTGGGCCGCCGCTTGCAATTGCACTACCCCGAGCAGGCTTGCCTGAGCTGCACCACGCTTGCGCGCAACTCGCCCGTCGCGCTGGTGATCGCAGCTTCGGCGTTTCCGCATCGCCCCTTGGTTGCCATCGCGTTGGCGATCGGGCCGCTGATCGAGCTGCCGGTTTTGGCCCTGGTCTCGCAAGCGCTGCTGCGGCAGCGCCCCTCGCAGCCTTGACCCTATACCCAACGCTAGGGATTAGCGTGGCAGCAGACTGCAGCTCGACGTCCCGCGATGGCAACCTCCCCTACCGAGACAATCCGCTTCGATCTCGCTGTTATTGGAACGGGCGGCGCCGGCATGGCCGCCGCTATTAAAGGGGCCGAGCTGGGGTGCTCGGTGGCACTCATCGAGGCCGGCACGCTCGGGGGTACCTGCGTCAATGTCGGCTGCATTCCCTCCAAGACGCTGGTGCGGGCTGCCGAGGCTTACGAGCGCGCGCACCGGCCGGCCTTTGCCGGCCTGCAGGTGCATGCTGATGGCGTGGACTGGTCGGCCCTAATGCACCACAAAGACGGCTTGGTGGAGCAGTTGCGACAGCACAAGTACCGCGACGTGCTGGCGGCCTATCAGGATTACATCTCACTCTGGCAAGGGCGCGCCCGCCTGCAGGCAGATGGCGGGGTTGCCATCGAGGGCGGCCCCACCCTCGCTGCCGAGCGCGTCGTCGTAGCCACAGGCGCTAGTCCCCATATCCCGGCAATCGAAGGAATCGAGAATGTTGAGGTCCTCACGAGCACAACGGCAATGGAACTGACGCACCAGCCGCGATCACTGCTGGTGGTGGGCGGCGGTTCCATTGGGGTAGAGCTGGGGCAAACCTTGGCCCGCCTGGGTACCGAGGTGACGCTGCTGCAGCGCAATCCTTATCTCCTGCCGGGGCACGAGCCGGCGCTGAGCGAGCGGCTCGCGGGCTACCTGCGCGCGGAAGGGCTGCAAGTAGTGGCCGAAGCCACGCCGGTGCACATCGCGCAAGACGGCGGCGACAAGGTCGTCACGGCTCGGGTGGCGGGCGAGCAGAAAACCTTTCGCGCCGAGCACGTGCTGATGGCCACCGGGCGCGCGCCCAATACACAGGATTTGGGCCTGGCGGCAGCGGGCGTTGCCTGCAACGCGGATGGCGCCATTGCGGTGAGCGACACGCTCCAGACCAGCCAGCCGCACGTCTACGCCGCCGGTGACGTGACCGATTGCCCCAAGTTGGTCTATGTGGCGGCAGCCGGCGGCGGCATTGCCGCTGAAAATGCCCTCCAGGGTGACGCACAATCGCTGGATCTGGCGGCTTGCCCGGAGGTGGTGTTTAGCGACCCGCAGGTGGCCACAGTGGGTCTAACCGCGGGGCAGGCGCGCGAGCGGGGCTATAGCGTCAAAACGGCGACGCTGCCGCTAAGCGAGGTGCCGCGGGCGCTGGTGGCCGGCGACACGCGCGGGGCAATTCATTTAGTGGCCAATGCCGACAGTGATCGGCTGCTGGGGGCGCACGTACTGGCTGCCGAAGGCGGCGAGACGATCCAAGCCGCGGCGCTGGCCCTGCGGTGGGGCGCGACCGTGCGCGACCTGCGGCGCACCCTGTTCCCCTATCTGGTGCAGGTCGAGGGGCTAAAGCTCGCCGCGCAGGCTTTCGAGACCGACCCCAGCAAGCTCTCATGTTGTGCCGGCTAGTTTGAGGAGAAGCCCGTGCGACGCTTTTGGACTGACTAGGCTGACAAAGTTGGCCCGCTGGGCGCGATCACGGCCGCCCTGTGCTGCTTGGGCTTCCCAGCGGCCCTGGCGCTGCTCTCGGCGCTGGGCTTGGGATTTGTCATTAACGATGCCATCCTGCTGCCGCTGCTGGGCGTGTTTTTGGCCATTACGCTGGTTGGGTTGGCAGCCGGCACCCGCCGTCACGGCCGCCAGTGGCCGCTAGTGCTGGGGGCGATTGCGGCCGCTGTTACGTTTGGCTTTTTGTTTGTGGCGCCTGCGGTCTCCTATCTAGGTGTCGCCGGGTTGCTGGTTGCTGCGGCAGCCAACATTGCCCTGCGCGCTCAGCAGCTGCGGCACCGCTAGTGGCATCCTAGGCAGGACGACTGCCGAGCGTCCGATGGCCCAGCAAGCCGAGAAATCCCCGAGCCAACCCGGCCTGTTGTTGGGACCGGGCGGGGCCGGCTGGTGGGATGCCGAGCGCGTCTCCGGCCCGCGCGTCCTGCACTGCGCCGATGGCTGGTGGCGGATGTGGTATTACGGGCGCGACCCGAGCTTCGATCGCGACATCAACCTGCCCACCGGCCGCTGCGGTATGGCCATCTCGCCCGACGGCGTGCGCTGGGAGCGGGTGAGCGGCCCGCTAACCTTGGGGGCCATCTTGGAACCCCATCCCGATGGCAACTGCTTTGACTCGGGGCACGTGGGCGTCAGCGATGTCACCGTCAGCGACGGCCTGTACTGGCTGTGGTATTTCGGCGGCGATCGCAGCTGGCGCTCGGTCGGCGGCCGGCAAGCCAAAGGCATCTGCATGCAACCCGGTTGTGCCGTCTCGAGCGATGGCTTGCATTGGCTGCGCTTGGAAGGGCCCTACCGCGGGGCACTGCTGTCGCTCGGCGAGGCGGGCGCGTTCGATGAGCTGTTTTGTGCCTGGCCGCAGGTGGTGCGCGCTGGCGATGGCAGCTGGCTGCTTTACTACCATGCGCTCCATCCCGAGCGCGGCTTTTGGGTGGGCCTAGCTGTCTCGCCCGATGGTCTGCGCTGGGAGAAAGTGGGTCCGGTGCTAGGGCCGGGCGAGGCCGGCCGCTTTGATGAGGGTGGGGCCGGCACGCGCCACATCTGCCGCATGGGCGAGCGCTACGTCATGTTCTACGAAGGCGTCAACGCCAGCCACTATCACGCCATCGGCCTGGCCACCTCCGCCGACGGCCGCCACTGGCACAAGCAGGATGGCGACGCGCCAGCAGGCGCAGCGTTTGCCCCGGCTCCCACTGGCTCGGGGCGCTGGGATGCCCGCGCGGTAGGGACCCCCTGTGTCGTGCCCATGGCCGATGGCAGCTGGCGCATGTACTACATCGGCGCTAGTGAAGGCGGGACGGACGAGCTCACCAGCCAGCACCAGATCGGGCTGGCGGTCAGCGAGGGGCACGATTTCGCGCGCTGGCGGCGCTGGGGCGAATAGGGGGCGCCGTGCTAGGCTCGTCCACTGTTGGAGCTGCCATCCGAGCGCATGAAATCCCAAACCGAATACCTGACGTTCAACATCCCCAACCGCGTGGGGTTTGAGAACATTACACCCAAGGTCGAGAACGTGGTGCGGCAAAGCGGGGTGCGCGAGGGCATGGTGCTTTGCAACGCCATGCACATAACGGCTTCAGTATTTATTAACGATGACGAGCCGGGCCTCCATCAAGACTTTCAAAAGTGGCTGGAAGCGCTGGCGCCCTACAACGCTTCGGCGCAGCACTACGCCCACCACCGCACCGGCGAGGACAATGCCGACGCCCACCTCAAGCGCGAGATTATGGGCCGCGAAGTGGTGGTGGCCATCACCGAGGGCCAGCTCGACTTTGGCCCTTGGGAGCAAATTTTCTACGGCGAGTTTGACGGCCGCCGCCCCAAAAAGATGCTGATCAAAGTCATCGGGGAGTAGCGTCCTCTGGAAAGACCCCAGCCGGCAGGACCTCGCGCTGGGCAACCAGCAACTCGCGGATGCCGCGCTCGCCCACATCCAACATTCGATCGAGCTGGGCACGGCTGTAACTGCCCGATTCGGCCGTGCCTTGTACCTCAATGAAGTTGAGCTCGCCGTCCATGACCAGGTTGAGGTCCACCTCGGCCTGGTTATCCTCGGTGTAGTCGAGATCGAGCAGCAGTTCGCCCTCCACCATTCCCACTGACACGGCCGCAATCGCCGTCTGCAGCGGCGACTGCGCCAGCTCGCCACGCTGCAACAGGCGCTCGAGCGCGATCACCAGCGCCACGAAACCGCCGGTAATGGCGGTCGTGCGCGTCCCGGCATCGGCTTGCAGCACGTCAGCATCCACTGTCAGCGTTCGCTCGCCCAAAGCGCTCAGATCGAGCGCCGCGCGCAAGCTGCGCCCGATCAGGCGCTGGATCTCCTGGGTCCGACCCGAGAGCCGCATGCCCTCGCGCCGCTGCCGGTCCGGGGTGGAGCCGGGCAGCATGCGGTACTCGGCCGTGAGCCAACCGCTACCTGTATCGCGCAAAAACGTCGGCACGCCCGCTTGCGAGCTGACCGTGCACAGCACTACGGTCTGGCCGCACTCGGTCAGCACCGAGCCTTCGGCAAAGCGGGTAAAATCGCGCTGGAAGCGAATGGGGCGCAGCTGCACGGCGCTGCGTCCGTCGGGACGTTGCCAAGCCATAGGTGGGGGTGCTTGCGGCTCCTAGGCTTAGGATACAGCAGCGGCGGGGTTGACGCTAGCCTATATCTAGGGTTCGATAGACAACCGAATGCCCAAGCGCCCAACATCTAGTAGCCAGGGCTCGCATCATGGTCGCCCAGCTGGAAACCCCCCAATTCGACGCTAGCCAACACCCCGCCTACCAGGTTGAGGGGCTGTTGCACGTTTTTACCGGCCCCCAACGCCAGTTTTTTACCAGCGTCCTGGCGCGCTCGCTGACGGTTGCGGCCCAAGGAACGCCAACATTGGTGGTCCAGTTTTTTAAAGGCGGCATCGGGCAGGGGCGCGATCGCCCCATGCAGCTGGGCCAGAACCTAGACTGGCTGCGCTGCGACCTCGCTCGCGACATCAGCGAAACCCAGCCCGAAGCGGGCGAACTCCAAGCCCTGCAACAGCTCTGGGGGCACGCGCAGCAAGCCATCCAGCAGGGCCAGTACGGGCTGGTGGTGCTGGATGAGCTCAGCTTGGCGCTGCAGCACGAGTTCATCCCGCAAGCGGAGGTGCTGCAGCTGCTGGCGCAGCGCCCTGCCCCCATCGAGCTCGTCCTGACCGGACCGCAGATGCCTGCTGCCATCCTCGAGCGCGCGGATCGGGTCACCGAAGTTCGCCGCTCCCACCAGCCCTAGCGCCCCGCTGGGTTATCCTAGGGCCGATAAAAGAGTGCAGCGGGCGGCTGTGGCGATCAAAAACGACACCTGGATTGCCCAAATGGCCCAAAAGGGCATGATCTCGCCGTTCGTGCCCAGCCAAATCCGGCACGTCGAGGGGGCACCGGCGATCTCCTACGGCTTGGGTAGCTTTGGTTACGACATCCGGCTCTCGCCGCGCGAGTTCCGCATCTTTCGGCACGTGCCCGGGACTGTGGTGGATCCCAAAAACTTCAACCCCGACAACCTAGAAGCGACCCAGCTCCACCAAGACGAGCGAGGCCGCTTTTTCATCCTGCCTGCCCACTCCTACGGCCTAGGGGTGGCGCTGGAGAAAATCCAGGTCCCCGAGCAGGTTACCGTCCTCTGCATTGGCAAAAGCACCTACGCCCGCTGCGGCATCGTTGCCAACATCACGCCTGCTGAGGCTGCCTGGCGCGGCTATCTCACCCTGGAGCTGTCGAATTCCTCTAGCGCTGACTGCCGCGTTTACGCTAACGAGGGCATCGTGCAGCTGATGTTTTTGGAAGGCGATCCCTGCGCTACCAGCTATGCCGCCCGAGCGGGCAAGTACCAGGATCAGCCCCAGGCGGTAACGCTGGCGCGCCTCTAAGCCTGCGCGCTCCCATAGGCTGCCCCCAGATAGAGCTCGCCCACCTTGGGATCGTCGAGCAGCGCCTGCGCCGGCCCCTCAAAGCGATCGCGCCCGCTCTCCAGCACGTAGCCCCGATGGGCCATGGCCAGCGCCTTGCGGGCGTTTTGCTCCACCAGCACGATGGCCTTGCCGGCGCGGTTGATGGCGGCAATCTGCTCGAAGACGTTGTCCGCCAGCCGCGGCGAGAGAGCCGCGGAGGGCTCGTCCAACAGCAGCAGCTCCGGATCCAGCATGAGCGCGCGCCCCATGGCCAGCATTTGGCGCTCGCCGCCCGAGAGGGTCCCGGCACGCTGGTGGCGGCGCTGGGCCAGCTCGGGGAACATCTGGTAGGCGCGCTGCTTGCGCGAGGCCAGATCGCGAGGGTAGGCAAATGCCCCCATTTCCAGGTTTTCCTCTACTGAGAGTGAAGGGAAAACGTTAGCGCGCTGGGGCACGTAGCACAGGCCCAGCCCCACGATGCGATCGGGCTTGAGGCCGGCAATATTGCGGTCCCGGTAGCGGATCTGGCCGCCATTGGGGTGCAGCAAGCCAAATACGGCCTTAGCCAGCGTGGATTTGCCCGCCCCATTGGGGCCGATGGCGGCAACCAGCTCCCCGGGGGCAACGCTAAAGTTAATACCCTGCAGGATGTTGAGATCCCGCGAGTAACCGGCGTAGAGATCCCGAACCGCCAACAGTTCGTCCATAGCCCTCACTCTGGCGTGCGCTGCAGCTCGGGACGCTCCTCCGGAATGATCGCGCCCTCCACCGGGCACACCTGCAGGCAGATGCCGCAGTCAATGCAGGTATCGAAGTCGATCCAGTACCAGTCGCTGCCTTTGGCGTTTTTACCCGGCCCAGGGTGGATGCAGGCTACCGGGCAAGCCTGGACGCAATCGGCAACGCCTTCGCAGGTATCGGTAACGATGGTGTAGGGCAACGGGGCCTCCTTGCCTGCCGTCGGTTCCGCTCACCAGCCTAGCAAGCCGCTGCTGCCGGGAATTCGCGCGGCTACAGGGTCTCAATTTGGGCGCTGCCATCGGCGCTGACCCAAGCCAGCTGCGCGATCGCGCAGGCCCGAGCGTAAGCGCGGATGGCTTGGGGCGAGCGCTCGCCCAGATCCAGCTCCACGCGCGCCGATCCCAAGCGCTGACGCAGTCCGTGCGCGTAGTTGAGCGCGGCTGCCTCAGCCCCAGCCGCCTGCGGGATGACCAGCCAGTCGCTAGCGGCGGTCTGGCGCGGGAGCTGATCGGCCGCCAGCAAGCAAGCGTGCAGGTCTTCCAAGTTGAGGGCAAACCCAATTCCGGGCGCGCCTTGCCCCTGCGGCTGATAGAGCTCTAGCAAGCGGTCGTAGCGACCGCCCTGCCCGAAGCTGCGGATGTCGGTCTCGGTGGCATTGACGGCATCGAAGACGATGCCGGTGTAGTAATCCATGGTCTGCAGCAGGCTCAAATCCAGCGTCAGCGGCAGCGGTTGCGCGCAGCTGCGCCGCAGCAGGGCAACGAGGGATTGGAGGTGGCTGACGGTCTGCTGGGTGGCGGCATCGAGCTCCAGGTCGGCCAGCTGCTGCAGCACCGCCTCGGGCTCGCCGCGCAAATCGAACAGCTGCAGTGCCCGATCGCGCAGCGCCGGCGACAGCGGCAGCGCTTGCAGCGCCACGCGATCCAGGTGGGCAATGCTGTAGCGCACCTGCTGCTGCAGCTCAGGCGGGAATGGCGCCAGCAGCGATCGCGTCAGGCTGGCTTCGCCCACGATCAAATGCCACTGCGGCAGATCCAGCCGCTCCAGGCAGTCAGCCAGCAGCAGCAGGATTTCGGCATCGGCCAGGGTGCTGCCTGCCCCCAGCAGCTCCACCCCCGCTTGGTAAAACTCGATCTGGCGGCCGTGGTGGCCCCGCGAGCGGCGAAAGACGTTGGCGTGGTAGTACAGCCGCTGCGGGTAGGGATGCCCGGCCATGCGGGTGGCGGCTGTCCGGGCAATGGAAGCCGTCAGCTCCGGGCGCAAGCCTAGGGTGCCTTCCTCGGTTTCCTGCAGCTGCAGCACGCTCGAGCGCTGGATGGCGCCACCGGCCATGAGCGCGTCCAGCCCTTCAATGGTGGAGGTCACAATGGGCTGGTAGCCCCACTGCTGGAACACCTGTTGCAAGCGCTCGGCAATCCAGCTTTTTTGGGCTACCTCCAGCGGCAGCCAATCTCGCGTTCCGGTGGGGGCTTGGTACAGGGTCATTGTTGGGCCGAGCGGCCGATCGCCATCAGCTTAGCGGGGGGCGGCCAGCAGGGCGCTGCTGAGCTCGCCGTGCAGGACGCCGTTGCTAGCCAAGATCCGCCCCGATTCCAGCTGCAGCGGGCTGCCGTCGTAGGCGCTAGTGCGGCCGCCTGCTTCCTCCACCAAAACGATGCCGGCAGCCATGTCCCAGGGCGAGAGGCCGCGCTCCCAGTAGCCGTCAAAGCGGCCGCAAGCAACGCTAGCCAAATCCAGGGATGCGGCACCGCTGCGGCGTACGCCCCGGGTCAAGTGCAGCAGGTGGCAGAACTCGGCGCAGTTGTTATCGGCCGTGTTGCGAAAGTCGTAGGCAAAGCCGCTAACCAGCAGGCTGTCGGCTAGCGTGCTCGTACGGGAGGGAGCGATGGGGTGGCGGTTCCGGGTAACGCCCCAGCCGCGGGCAGCGCGAAACAGCTCCCCGAATATGGGGTTGTAGACCACCCCCACCTGCGGCGTGCCCTCCACCAGCAAGGCAATGGAGACAGCGCACAGCGGGTACTGGTGGGCAAAGTTGGTGGTGCCATCGAGCGGGTCGATCACCCACTGGCAGGCACTGTCCGGGTTGCCCTCCGGGGAAGATTCCTCGGCCTGGATGGCGTGGTCCGGCACGTGACGCTGCAGCACTTGCAAGATGGTGCGCTCTGAGACGCGATCGGCGCTGGTGACCAAATCCCCCACGCGCCCTTTCTCGCTCACCTCGGCCAAATCGCCCCAATGCTGCAGCAAGACGGTCCCGGCTTCTAGGGCTGCTTCGGTGGCAACGTCCAGATAAATCCGGCGTTGCGCCAGGACATCGGCGGTCATGGCAGCTCGCGCGCAAGGACTGTCGGCCAATTCTACCGCTCTCGGGCGCGTTTCGCGCCCGGGCGCTTGCGCAGCGGCTGCGCCGTATCCCAAATGCCGCGCCCCAGGATGCGCGCGTAGGCTTGGGCATGGGCGAGGCGCTCGCTGTAGCGCGTGTTGGGTGCGCGCTCGATGGCCAGGGCGTGCCCATGCTCGACCAGCCGCTGGTTGAGCAGGGTTCCTGCCTTCCAGACGTAGGCCAGGCGACGCCCGAAGCGATCACGCTCGGTGACATCGGCGCTCAAGCGCACTTGCCGCTCGCCGCGCTTGCCCCCGACCAGCTTGCTCAGGCGCGCTCGCGCGGCCGGGCCCCAGGGCTGCTGGCGCCCATCGGGGGCCTCAATGCCGATCAGGCGGATGCGCGCCCGCAGCGCTGGTTGGCGCTCGGGCAGCAGGACCTCGAGCGTGTGGCCGCTAACCACGCGCTGAACGCGGGTGATCGTTCCCCCATCGGGCTGGGCGTCCGCGCACCCCAACAGGCAGCACGCCGCGATGAGCGCGGCCGCGCATTGCGCTGCCCGAGTGGCCCTACTCGTCATCCAGCGGGATGGCAAAGCGGACCTTGCCTTGCCCGAAGTAGCGGCCGAATTGCAGGTCGTAGACTTCGTCTTCGTCCTGGGTTTCGATGTCAATGTCGGAGCGGGCGTAGCCCACGCAAATCAACGAGTAGCCGTGCTGCTGCAACTGCGACGAGAGGCCCATCCCATCTGGGTGCTCGATTTGACCGGCGTTGCGGCGGACGGCGCAACTGGTACAAGCCCCGTTGCGGCACAGAAAGGGCGGCTCGATTCCCTGCTCCTCCAAGCTCTCCAGGATGTAGCGATCAGCAGGCAGCGAGACAACGTGCTCTGTCCCGGTGCGGCGATCACGGACGCGCGCGGTGTAAAAGCGGGTCATGGTCGCTCCCAGGCGCCAGGGGGCTCGTTTGAGCCAGTGTAGCTCGCGCCCCAGCTCGCGCGGCCTGCGGGCAGCGAGTGTTAGCATTGCCGTCGCAGGGAGAGGTGGCCGAGTGGTTTAAGGCGCGGCAGTGGAAATGCCGTATAGGGTTTTTCCCTATCGGGGGTTCGAATCCCTCCCTCTCCGTTTGACTTGCCAGCGCCATGTGCCCTGGCTCCCCCGTGGCAGAACGGTAGCAGCGGTCCCATGGTCGACGCGCAAGCTGCTTCCCCAGCCCGATCCGGATAACATGACGGTGCTCACCGAATCGGCTGCCCAATACGCCCATCTTGCCGTGGAGCCATTACGAGTCGCCCTGGAAGTCCTCCGACTCGGCGCAAGATGACGGGACCAGCGAGCCCACCCAGGCAGGCGATCGCGAAGTGAGCGCAGCCGATGGAGACGGCGACAGTCGCTAAAGCGCCGCAATAGGCAGCACGGCATGAGCTACACCCAACCGGCCGTCAGCCACTACCAGCAGATCCATACGGTGCGCACCCGCGGCAAGTCGCTGCATGCCATTACGCCCCAAGTGGCGGCTGCTGCGGCCGAATCCGGCATCGAAACGGGGCTCTGCACCGTTTTTGTCTGCCATACCTCAGCCAGTCTGGTCATTCAGGAAAACGCCGATCCCGACGTTCTGACCGATCTGTCCAACTTTTTCGCCCAGCTCGTCCCCGAGGACAATCAGCGCTACGTCCATACCTTAGAAGGGCCTGACGACATGCCGGCCCACATCCGCTCGGTCCTAACGCAGACCTCGCAGCAAATTCCGGTGGGCCGTGGCCGGCTGCTGTTGGGTACCTGGCAAGGGATCTATTTGTGGGAGCACCGGCAGTACGGGCACGAGCGCGAGGTTGTGGTGCATCTCAGCGGTCACTGATTCCGGTCCGCACGCGCCATGGTGCTCGCGCTCGGCATTGACTTTGGGACCAGCGGCGCCCGCGTGATCGCGCTCGATGCTAGCGGATGCGTGCGAGCCGAGCGGCAGCGCTCGCTAGCCCAAGCGGATGCGCCCGCCGCGTGGCGGGCAACGCTGTTCGCGCTGGTGGGCGATCTGCCCGCGCCCGTCCGTGCCGAACTGGGCGCGATCGCCATCGATGGCACCTCCGGGACCGTCCTGCTGTGCGATGCCCGCGGCGAGCCACTCGCCGGGCCGCTACTGTACGACGACCGCCGAGCCGCACCGGCTGTTGAAGCAATCCAGGCCGCCGCTCCGCCCCAGCACGTGGCGGCGACCGCAACCTCGAGCTTGGCCAAGCTTTGCTGGTGGCAGCAGCAGGGCTGGGCCCGGCAGGCCACCTATCTGCTGCACCAGGCCGATTGGCTGGCCGCCCTGCTGCACGGGCAGTGGGGCATCAGCGACTATCACAACGCGCTCAAGCTGGGTTACGACGTCGCGGCGCTGCGCTATCCCGACTGGTTGGCCTCGCTATCGCCTTGGGAGCTGCTGCCGCAGGTGGTGGCACCGGGCACGCCGGTTGCGCCGCTGGATCCGGCAGTTGCTGATCGCCTGGGCTGCCCGCGGGCGTGCCAGGTTTGCGCGGGCACCACCGACAGCATTGCGGCCTTTTTGGCCAGCGGCGCTCGCTTGCCGGGGGAAGGCATTACCTCACTGGGCTCGACGCTAGCGCTGAAGCTGCTCAGCGAGCAACGCGTGGAGGACGCGCGCTACGGGATTTACAGCCACCGCCTGGGGGATCTGTGGCTGACGGGCGGCGCCTCCAATGTGGGGGGAGCCGTGCTGCGGCACTACTTCAGCGATGCCGAGCTGGCCCAGTACTCGGCCCGCATCGATCCGGCACAGGAAAGCCCGCTGGATTACTATCCGCTGTTGAGCCCCGGCGAGCGCTTTCCCGTCAACGATCCGGACAAGGAACCCCAGCTCGAGCCGCAGCCGGCGGATCCGGTTGCATTTTTGCACGGGCTGCTGGAGAGCCTGGCGCGCATCGAGGCCAGCGGGTATCGCAAGTTGCAAGCGCTGGGGGCTTCGCCGCTGGCACGGGTCTACACCGCCGGCGGTGGGGCTCAAAACCCCCAATGGCGTGCCATTCGCCAGCGCCAGCTCGGCGTTCCTGTGGCCCCATCCCAGCACGCCCAGGCAGCTTATGGGGCGGCTCGATTGGCCCAACAGGGGGCAGGCATCCCCCAGCCGGCTGACTAGCGTGGATCGCTCAGGCTCCCTCGGGCAGCCAAGCGATCACGCGGACCGGTGCGCCACTGCCCGAAGCAATCTTCATGAGCAAGGCCGTGATGGCAAAGCCAGTTGCGGGCAGCCGCTCTAGCTGGGCGAGGTTCTCCAGTACGACGGTCCCATCCTCAAACAGATGCTGGTGGGCCATGAATTGGGTGGACTGGCCGTAATCGATGCTGGGGGTGTCATACCAATTTGAGCAGCAGATGCACGCTTACCAAACAGCATGACTCCCATATTGAGGGAGTTATGAAGGCCGCAATCTAGTGCACAAGCCACGAGAATTGGTATCAATGCCCACAGCGGTGATCGCGCGGTTCTCGCGCAGCCACCGAGCGGCATCCGGGTGCAAGCCGGGAAAGTGCAAATCGGACAGGGCCTGTTGGCCCCGCGCGTCAGTGCCCATGTAGGCCTCGCGATCGGGGTAGTACCGGCCGTAGCCCGTGCGGATGGCGAGGATAGCCTGCTCGGGAATCCGACCGTGCTGCTCTTCCCAAGCGCGCAGGTCGCCGATAGTGACTTGGTAATCGCGATTCGCCAGAGCCTGCTCGGAGACATCGACGACGGCGGCCGGTCCCCTTAGCTGCTCGAGCGGCACCGCATCGACGGCCGGTTGGCCTCGGGCCATGTGCTTGGGGGCATCCATGTGGGTCCCGCCGTGCTCGGCACCACAGAACCAGTAGGCAGCGTAGTAAAAGCCCCCTTCGGTCTCGCCCACAAAATCCGGTTTGAGCTCGAACTCCTGCGGTGCCGTGGGCCAATGCACCGTCTCTTGGTTGAACGGATGTGTCAGGTCGATGGGCGTTCGGCCCGTCCCCGCTGAGGTGGTTTCAGGTCCTGGCGGCGCCAATGGAAAAGCCTGGCCGATGGCCAACGCCGCCACAATGGCAACCGCGGTTAGGGCAACGTGAACCGTTCGGATTGGCATGGTGCTTGGCAAGGCATCATACTGCTGGAGCAGCTTCCCAGTTTAGAGACCGGGTGGGCCGGCGTGCCGCTCGAGGGGTCGAGGCGCCTTCAACTCGAATCGAGCGACCCCATTAACCGGAAGGCCCAACCGTAACCGCAGCCAACTCGTTGTCGCGAGTGCCCCGAAATGGAGTCGTTCGTCGTTTCGACGGTTGGGTTGATTCCGTTTTACGGCCTAATGGGCGCTGTCTTAGCCCTGCCCTGGGCGGCCGGTTGGGGGCCGTGGCGCGGCCAACGTCCGGCAGCTTATCTCAATCTGCTGGCAACGGCGCTGGCTTTCGTCCACGGGGCGCTGGCCTTTACGGCCATCTGGGAACGCGCGCCGCAACAACTGACGTTCGACTGGCTCCAAATTGCGGATTGGGAGCTATCGCTGGCAATCCGAGCTTCGCCGGTCAGTTTGGGGGCCATCGAGCTAGTGAGCGGCATTACGCTCATCACCCTCGTTTACGCGCTGGGCTATATGGACAAAGACCGCTCGCTGGCGCGCTTCTACGGGCTGATGGGCTTTTTTGAAGCGGCGCTATCAGGCATTGCGCTGAGCGATTCGCTGTTTTTGAGCTACGCCCTGCTGGAGATGCTCACCCTATCGACGTACTTGCTGGTGGGCTTTTGGTACGCGCAACCGCTGGTGGTAACGGCGGCGCGGGATGCGTTCTTGACCAAGCGCGTCGGCGATATTGTTTTTCTCATGGGCGTCATTGCCCTCTCCAGCTACGGCGTGGGACTGACGTTTCCCCAAATTGCAGCTTGGGCCGAAACCGCACCGCTCGATGGCAGCGCGAGCGCGCTGTTGGGGCTGACTCTGATTGCCGGACCGGTGGGCAAGTGCGCGCAATTTCCGCTCAATCTCTGGCTGGATGAGGCCATGGAAGCGCCCAACCCGGCCTCGATCCTGCGCAACGCCATTGTGGTGGCGGCTGGGGCCTACGTTTTGATCCGGCTGCAACCGGTGCTGACCCTATCGCCCATTACCTCCGCTGCGCTGGTGGCTATCGGGTCGGTAACGGCGATTGGGGCCTCGCTCATTGCCACCGCCAAAATCGATATCAAGCGCACGCTCGCGCACTCCACCAGCGCCTATCTGGGATTGGTGTTTGTCGCGGTGGGCTTGGAGTGGGCCGACATTGCCCTGCTGCTGCTGTTCATCCATGCCATCGCCAAGACCCTGCTGTTTATGAGCGCCGGTTCGGTCAGTTGGATTGCCAACGACCAAGACATCACCCAAATGGGCGGTTTGGCAGCCCGCATGCCGGCGACCAGTACCGCTTTTGCCGTTGGCGCTTCGGGATTGGTGGTGCTGCTGCCGCTGGGCAATTTTTGGGTCGTCGGCCAGTGGGTCGATACGTTTCCGGCCCCGCCTGGCTGGCTGTTGGCCGTGTTGGTGGCGGTCAATGCCCTCAATGCCCTCAATTTGACCCGCGTCTTTCGCCTAGTGTTTCTGGGGGCGCCCCAGCCCAAAACGCGCCGGGCTCCCGAGGTTCCCTGGCCCATGGCGCTGTCCATGGTGGCGCTGGCCGTCGTCGCCTTGCTGGCCCCCTTGGTGCCGCAGCGGTGGCAGCTTTGGTTCCAATCCACGGGGTCTTTGGCAACAGCAGGCGAGGTCCTCGCCGAGCCCGAAATCGCGCTGCTGGTGCTATCAGGGGCGGTTGGGCTCGCGCTGGGCTGGCGGCAGCCGCTGTCTCGGGCGCGATCGCCATCCGTTCGGGCCCATGCGCGCTGGATCCAGCAGAGCCTGGCACGCAACCTCTACCTCGATCGCCTCTATCGCCTCACGGTCGTGGCGTCGATCGCCCGCCTGTCCCAGTGGGGGCGTTGCCTGGATCGCCACGTTGTCGATGGGGCCATCAACTGGATCGGCCTAGGGGCCCTCGCCGGCAGTCAAGGGCTCCGATACGGCGTATCGGGGCAGTCGCAGTTTTACGTGCTGACGGTCGCGCTGGGGAGCGCGCTACTGGTTGGCCTAATAATCAGTTGGCCTTTCTAGCGGCTTAAGCTCGAGGTGGGAAAGCGAGCGAGGTCGTCGAGTTGGGGATGCTCAGCGCTTTGATTTGGGGACCGGCTGTTGGGGCCTTGCTGGTTGGGGCTTGGCCGCAAACCGCCTCGGCCGAGCGCTGGCGATCGCTGGCCCTGGCGATTGCGGTGGCGGTTTTGCTGGGGGCGCTCGCTTTGGCAACCCAGTTCGATCCCAGTCAAGCCACCCTGGCCTTCCCCGAGCGCGTTGCTTGGATCGAGCCCATTGGCGTGAGCTATGCGCTGGGCCTGGACGGCCTCTCGCTGCCGCTAGTGCTGCTCAACGGGTTGCTGACGGCCGTAGCGATTGGCAGCAGCGATCGGCATGTGGCGCGACCGCAGCTCTACTATGCGCTCATTTTGGTCCTCAACGCCAGCGTAACGGGGGCCTTCTTGGCCCGGGACGTGCTGCTATTTTTGTTGTTTTATGAGATCGAGCTCATCCCGCTGTACTTGCTGATCGCCATTTGGGGCGGCGAGCGGCGCGGCTATGCCGCAACCAAGTTTTTGCTGTACACGGCCCTCTCGGGGGCATGCCTGCTGGCGGCGGCTTTGGGCACCGTTTGGGCCAGCGGGGCTGCAAGCTTTAGCTACGAGCGGCTGGCGGCGCTGGTGCCCGCGCTCCCGGTGGATGTCCAGGTGCCGTTGCTGGGTGGGTTTCTGCTGGGGTTTGCCATCAAAACGCCGTTTTTGCCGTTCCACACCTGGCTGCCCGATGCCCACGTCGAGGCATCAACCCCCATCTCCATCCTGCTGGCCGGCATTCTGCTCAAGCTGGGCACTTACGGCCTGTTGCGCTTTGGCGTGGGCCTGTTTCCGGAGGCATGGCAGCTGCTGGCGCCCGGACTGGCGGTTTGGGCGGCCGTCAGTGCCCTGTACGGGGCGCTGGCCGCAATCGCCCAAACCGATATGAAGCAAGTCGTGGCGTACGCCTCAATCGCTCACATGGGCTACATCCTGCTGGCAGCCGCGGCCGCTACCCCCATCAGCTTGGTTGCTGCGATCGTGCAAACGGTCAGCCACGGGCTGATCTCGGGGCTGCTGTTTCTGCTGGTCGGGACCATCGGCGAGGCGGTGGGAACGCGCCAGATCGGCGAGCTGCGGGGCCTGCTAAACCCTCAACGCGGCATGCCCCTGGTGGGGAGCTTGACCGTTCTGGGGGCAATGGCCAGCGCCGGTATTCCCGGCATGGTGGGTTTTGTCAGCGAATTCACCATCTTTCGGGGCAGCTTTGCCAGCTTCCCCGTGCCAACGCTGCTGTGCATGGTCAGCACCGGGCTAACGGCGGTTTACTTTCTGCTGCTGGTCAACCGCGTTTTCTTCGGTCGGCTGCCGCTTGACTGGGACCGGCAGCCCTCGGCCTCGCCCTCGCAAGCCCTACCGGCTTTGGTCATGGCTGCCGTGATCGTCACGCTGGGGGTACAACCCCAGCTCTTGGTGCAGCAGATCGCGTTCCCGATCGCGCCTAGCGCAGTTGCCAGTTATTTCTAGTGCCCTCGGCGATGCGTACCGACCCTGCCCTAAGCCCATCATCGCTGCAAGCTGAGGCGATCGCGCGCCTGGAACGGGGCGAGGCGCTGCTGCCCGAGTCGCAGGCCAACCTAATTGAGGTGAGCGGCATCCTCAAAAGCTACGGCCTCATTCTGGATGCCTACTACCGCGTACTGGCCGATATGGCCGAGCGGCAGTTTCTGGTCTTTTTGACCTTTTTTAAATATTTCCAGGGCGAGGTGACGCCGCGCAAGCTGCTGCGCCACTGGCGGCACGACCGCCTCAATTACGAATACGCCGAATACATCATGCGGGCCATGCTCTGGCACGGCGGCGGCGGTTTGGATGCCTACCTCGACTCGGCTGAGTTCCGCGAGCGTGCCGAGGGGGCCATTCGGGATAAATTCCGCGGCAACGGCCTCATGCTGGCCATCCACCGCCTCTACCGCGAGTTCCTGCCCGAGCAAGTGCGACAGCTGGCCTACTGCAGCGTGCTGGCCCAGTTCTGGCAGGTAATGAGCGAGCTGTTTTTGAGCCTGGGACAGCGCTACGATAGCGGCGAGATCGCCTCCCTAGCGGCAGGGGTGCAGCACATTCAGGCCGGCCTGCTCCGAGCCGCCAACCGGCCCATCACCTATACGGTTGCCTTGCGCGGTCAGACCTACGAAATCGTACCGCCATCGGCCGGGTTGACCTTTCTGGCCGATGCGGCCGTTCCCTACGTCGAGGCCATCCTGCTGCGGGGCACGCCCTTTTTAGGAACAGTTTCCTACAACGCCCAAGCCGGCCAAATCCCGAAGCGGCAATCGGACTTTCGCTATGGCCCCCTATACGCCGACCCGCTCACCACCGGTAGTGCCGGCGTTCCGCCCAGCCTGCTCGCCCAAGATCTGTGGCGCTACCTGCCCGCCGCGCTGCAGGCGCTCTACGGCCAGCGATCGCCCGATGGCAGGGACTGGTTGGTGCGAATCGGTCAGGGCTTCCAGAAAGCCATGGTGTGCGTGACGGCGGCTGCCATTCGCGGTCTGGCGCCCCATCCGCTCGAGACGGCCGACCCCCAACAGCAGCAAGCCAATCGCGCCCATCTGGCTCAATGGGTCGAGCGCTTCCCGCCCGGCTTGCTGGCGCCGTTAGCCGCGAGCGCGCCTGACAGTACGGATTGAGTGCAGGCGAGTCCTTACGACGACAAGCGCCCGTGCATGGCGTCGCTATTGGGAGCGTCCTGCACGCTCGAGCGAGGGCAACTTTCGCCGCAACTGGAATCGAGCGCTCCTGCCATCGCCGGCCATTTTGGTATCCGAGATAACGCTTTAAAAAAGCGTTTATGCAATATAAGAAAAAACAATTTTTCATCCGCTTCGTTAGCTTTTAGGATTATTGATAAAGCAGCAGTCGTGCTGCTACTGCAGTACCCAAGACTGTTATTAGCTAATTAGCGAAAGCAGCCAATCGGAGTAGCGGTCATGTCTGTCGAGGCGCAGGCCATTGTTTTCGATCTTGATGGGGTTCTAGTCGATTCGGGCGGCGTTATTGAGCGGCGTTGGACGCAATGGGCCAAGCGCCATCAGCTCGATCCAGAGTTCGTCCTCCAAAACGTTCACGGAAAACGCTTTACGGATGGAATTGCAACGGTTGCCCCTTGGCTCGACGCCAAGGCCGAAGCCGAGCGCCTGGCACAGGAAGAAGCGCAAGACCAGGATGCCTTTCGCCCCTGCGAGGGAGCCATCGCGTTATTGAACTCTCTTCCTAATGAGGTTTGGGCAGTTGCGACAAGCTCGGCAAGGCGAACGGCCCAACTACGACTGAGCAGAGCAGGGCTTCCGACGCCGCCAGTACTAACGGCAGCAGATGATGTTAATTACGGCAAGCCAGCACCCGATCTTTATCTGATGTCAGCTAAATGCCTCGACCAGAGACCGGATCGATGCATCGCGTTTGAGGACACGCCTGCTGGCGTGGAAGCTGCGCAGCGCGCGGGCATGCAAACGATCGCGGTAACGACTACTCATGCGCGGGAGCAGCTCAGTCACGCAACTGCTGTTGTTCCCTCGCTTGCCAACCTTCAGTTAGAGAACGATTGCTTTGGTTTAAGCCTCAACATTTTGTCGGCTCAAGGCGTCTAATCAGCATCGCACGTCAGCCTAATTCAAAAACTTGCGGCAAAAGGGTAGCGAACGAGATCTCGACCCCGGATCGGGGTTGATGGCGGCTTAAAAGCATCCAACCTCGATGCAGGCGCCAGCGCGCTTTGGCAGGGTCCGCCCAGGCTCGATCCGGTCCCATCGCGCAAAAGTGCGATATCGTTACTGCCGTTGCGACTCGGCCTGCTGGGAGCGTGTGATATGCCGTCCCAGCTCAAGTTGGGGGCAATGGTTTCCCGAGCGCTGGCCTAACACAGAGAGTGCCCAGGAGGCCGCTCGAGCGGCAGTGCAGGCGATATGGAGCGCAACAAGGACGGTGCGGGCATTGGGCTCAGTCGGGGTGGGCGAGCGAGGATGCGATCGCGCTATTGCAACTGGCCTGCTGGGAGCGGCACTGGTGCTGCTGCTGACCGGTTTGGGTAGTGTCCCACTGCGCGATTGGGATGAAGGGACAGTGGCCCAGGTGGCGCGCGAGATTGCGCAGGCGCCGTCGGGGAGCCAACGCTGGTTGTTCCCGACCCTTTGGGGCGAGCCCTACCTCAACAAACCGCCGCTAGTGCACTGGGCGATTGCGGCAGCGTACGCGCTTGGTAGCATCAGCGAATGGACGGCTCGCTTGCCGGGGGCAATCTGCACGGCCCTGTCCGTTCCGTTGCTCTATGCGCTTGGGCGCGAATCGTTCGTGCGCCGCTTGCCCGCGGCATTGGCTGCCCTAGTCTATTTGACTTTGCTGCCCGTCGTGCGCCACGGACGGCTGGCCATGCTGGACGGCGCCGTGTTGGCAGTGGGGTTGCTAATGCTGCTGGCTGCCCTGCGAGTGCGTCGGGATCTGCGTTGGTCGCTGGGGTTGGGGGTGGGGTTGGGGCTAATGGCCCTAACCAAAGGCATGATGGCGCTGTTGTGGTTGGCTTTTGCACTGGCCTTTCTGCAGGTGGATGCGCCTCGCGTCCTGCGCAGCCGCTACCTGTGGCTGGGCCTGTTGCTCGGGAGCGTGCCTGCCGCAGCTTGGTACGCTGCCCAGTTTTGGCACTACGGGGAAGCCTTCGTTGAGACCACCATCGTCCGCCAGTCGCTGCAACGGGTTACGTCCGGAACTGGCGATCTGGCGGCACCGCCTTGGTACTACGGCCCAATCTTGCTGCGGGCGCTGCCCTGGTTGCCGCTTATGGCCTACGGCCTGGGGCTGGCTTGGGTCGAGCGCCAGTGGGGCTGGGCCAAGCTTGTGCTGGTGTGGAGCGGTCTCCACTGGGCGGCCATCCTGCTGATGGCCAGCAAACTCCCCTGGTACGTACTGCCAGCTTATCCCGCCTTGGCGCTGGCAACCGGCGTGCAACTCCAGGCAGTCCTCGAGCGGCCTAGCGATCGCTCCTACCCGCGCGGCTGGACGGTGCTGCTGGCCGCCCTAGCTGTTGCCGCTGGTGCAGGCAGCGCTTATTACGCTTGGCAGGATCCGCCCGAGCCCTGGCTGGTAGTTATTTTAGCCGGGCTGGCAATCGCCTTGGGGGCTTCGGCCCGGCTGGTGGCGCGGCGCGATCCGCAGTTTGTGGCGCTGCTGGTCTGGGGGAGCTACGTGTCACTGCTGCTGCTGTTCGCCTCGCCCCACTGGCTGTGGGAGCTTAACGAGGCCTATCCGGTCAAGCCCGTTGCCGCAATCGTCCGCCAGAACGTTCCTCCCGAGCGGGCCGTCTATACCGATTTTGCCTACAGCCGGCCCTCGCTCAATTTCTACAGCCAGCACCCGGTTGTGCCGCTAGCCGACCGAGCGCTCGAGCGGCACTGGCAAGCCCAGCCGCAGGCCTTTTTTTTGCTGCGATCGAAGGCGCTCGAGCGGCTGGCACTGGAAGCCCCCAACCGCGTAGCGAGCGCGCCGCCCAATTGGGTCTTAGTTCGCCCGGGCAAGCCGGCGTCCTAACCCAATCGGTCCCTATGAGGACCGCCGACCCCAGGTCAGCGCTCGCTGCCGACCGGGCGGCGCCACGGCAGCAATAGTGGCGAGAGGGTCCCCACAATGGCGCCGATGCCAAAGGCAAAAGCCATTGCCACGCCCAAAGGCAGCTCCACTGTCCGGAACATCAAAAAGCGCAGGGTCAGCGCGTCGACATTCTGAATCGACAGCACCGCAAACAACGCTACCCAAGCAGCGAGGATGAGGGAGCTGAGCAGACTGACAAAAACTCGCATGGATGACTCCAGTGCCGTTAGGCGGCCACCGGTTCGATTTGCTTGAGTGCGGCTTGGACGCGCTCGGCAAGCTGGGTTTGCTTGGCCTGCGTGTCGCTTTCAATGTAGACCCGCATCAGCGGCTCGGTTCCCGAGGGGCGCAGTAGCACCCAACTGCCCTCCTCCAGGTAGAGCTTGACTCCATCTTGGTGCCCGGTCTCGCGCACGGCGATTCCGGCAAGCTCGCTAGGCGGATTGTGGTGAAAGTGCTCCATGGCCGCGCGCTTGCGCGCGTCATCTAGCTCTAGGTCCAGGCGCTGGTTGTAGGCTGGCCCGCCGGCTTCAGCCAGGACCTCCTCAACCAGCTGCGATAGGGGTTTGCCCTCGTAGGCCATGGCTTCGGCAACCAGCATGTTGGCCAAGATGCCGTCTTTTTCTGGAATATGGCCGATCGCGCTCAGGCCGCCCGACTCCTCGCCGCCAATCAGCACAGGCCGCTGGCGCATTTGCTCGCCCACGTACTTAAAGCCCACAGGCGTCTCGATCGCCTCCAAGCCGTAGGCGCTCGCCAGGCGATCGAGCAAGTGCGTCGTGGCTACCGTACGCACGATCGCGCCCGTTTGGCCCTTGTTTTTGACCAAGTGGTGGGCCAGCAGCAGCAGTACGGTATTGGGGGTTAGGAGCTCGCCGCTCTCGTCCATGACCCCAAAGCGATCGCCGTCGCCATCGGTGGCTAGGCCCAGATCTGCGCCATCGCGCCGGACGGCATCGGCCAGATCGCGCAGCTGCGCTTCCTTGGGCTCGGGCATGCCGCCCCCAAACAGCACGTCGCGCCAGGCATTAAAGGTCTCCACCTCGCAGCCGCACTCGCTCAGGATGCGGTCCATGTACCCGCGCGAGGTGCTGTAGAGGGCATCGTATTTGACGCTCAGGCGGGCGCTGCGGATGCGGGCGCAATCGAACTGGGCGTACAGCGATTGCAGGTAATCGGCCTGCGGCTCCAGCCTGGCGATGCGCGCGCTGCCATCCCCACTGGGGGGATCCTCAGCGGAACCGGCAATGTTATCCACAATCGCGTTGGTGATTTCGGTTGTTGCCGGTCCGGCGTAATCGGGAATGTATTTGATGCCGCAGTAGGGAGGCGGATTGTGGCTGGCGGTAAACATCAGCGCCCCCGCCGTGCCCAAATCCTGCGCGGCGTGCGCCATGACCGGGGTGGGGCAGTCCCGAGCCACCAGGCGCACGGACCAGCCCAACTCGGCCAGCACCTCGGCCGCCATGCGTGCAAACTCATCGGCCAAAAAGCGCGTATCGTAGCCCACCAGCACCGGTCGCTCGGCCGAGTAGGCGCGCTCCAAATGGGCGGTGATCGCGCGGGTGACTTTGCAAACGTTGGCAAAGGTAAAGTCGTCAGCGATGATGCCGCGCCACCCGTCTGTACCGAACTTGATGGGCGGATTGCTGGCTAAGCTCATGGGGCTCGCTCGGGCAAACAATTGCCCTTTAATGGTAGCCGACCGATCCCGCAGCCAGGTGCTGGTGGCCGCGTACAATAGGAAACGCTATCCGCTTGCTCGCCCCACTATGGCCGAACCGCTGGAATCGCAACAGCAGCAGCTGGCCGTTATTGAAGCTAACGCCAACTACTTGGGGGCAGTGGCCTACAAAGGCTACTGCGAGTTTGGCGAAAAAGGCACCCTGATCGTGCTGCGCCAGCTCGAGAGCAGCGGCACCGAGCTGGAAGACTGGCAGCTGATTTACAAGCCTGTGGGGCTCGTTCCCTCTATGGTCAGCGATTGGAAGGAATCGGGCCTGCAGGAGATGCTAGTCAAGTACAACCCTGACGTCTCGGTCGTATGTACCTTTTTGTATCCCAACGGCGCGCACAGCAGCTATCACTTTGAGCCCAGCCAGCCGCCGCCGACGCTACGCCAACAGCTGGTTGGTGACGGACCTGCCTCGGAGTAACCGTGCCCTACTGGTTGCTGAAATCAGAGCCCCAAGCCTACAGCATCGGCGATCTGCAGCAAGACGGGCGCGCCATTTGGGATGGGGTGCGCAACTACCAGGCGCGCAATTACCTGCGCCAGATGCAGCCCGGCGATTGGGGGTTTTTCTACCACTCCAACACCAAGCCGCCCGGCATCGCGGGCTTGATGCGCGTCACGGCCGGCAACGTCACCGACCCCACCCAGTTTGACCCCCAGGATCCCCACTACGACCCCAAATCCCGCCCGGAGGCACCGCGCTGGCAGACGGTCGAGGTGGAATACTGGGAGACCTTTGCCCGCTACCTATCCATTGCGACGCTCAAGGCCACCTTTGGCCCCGAGGAGCTGCTGGCTGTCAAGCGCGGCAATCGGCTCTCGGTCATGCCGGTTGGCGACTCGGTTGCCGAGCGGATCTTGCAAATGGCGCGCGAAGCGGGCAGTTGAACTAGCGCGCGAGCGAACGGGCAAAGGGCGCGATCACCGCCTCGACAGCAGCTGTGGCTTCGTAGGGCAGGACGTTGCGACCGGCAATCGTTTGCCCCTGCGCGTTGGGGAGCTGCTGCCGGTACGCCTCCAGCCGCTGCTGGGGCGTCTCGGGCGCTGCCCGACGGCTGATGCTGGTCGCGGCATCGCCCACCAGCACGAGTGTCGGCTGGGCGACTGCCGGTAGCAGGGCCGCGTAGTTCTGCCGCCAAAAGCCTGCCAGAAACGAAAGCACCGCGTAGCGGCTTCGGCTATCGCGGGCGCCAACTGCCAGCAGTTCCAACCACTCGCGATCCACCGCCTCAGCGCGCGCAAACAGCCGCTGCTGCGAAAACGAGCGTAGAAACTGAGGCCGGCGAGCGTACTGAAAGAAAGCCCAACCCAGCGGCGAGCTCAGCAACAGCCACAGCAGCCGCTGCCGCCAGAGAGGGGCGCGATCGCGGATGACCGATCGAGCTGGCGGCCCCACCAGAACTAGGCCGCGAATGCTGGTTTGGGGCTCCTGCCGGACCAGCTCGAGCGCGATGGGCAGCGATGCCCCCTGTACGACGACCAGCGGCGGGGCTTGAACCACAGTCTCCAAAAAGCAGCACAACTGGCTGCCCCAATCGGCTGGCGTGTAAGCCCAGCGCGGCAGGTCGCCATCGCCGCATCCCAGCAAGTCCAGGTTATAGAGGGCATGGGGATGCCCCTGCTGCTGCCACTGGCGGCAGAAGCGCCACCAAAAGCGCCGCGAGAGTCCGACGCCAATGGGATGAATCAGGACTAGAGGGGGTCCTGGATTGGTGGCACTCGACGGCTGCCAGCACTCGTAGCTGCAGCGATAGCCTTGCCAACCGTAAAACTCAGGGGACAGTGACACGATCTTGGACTCAAACGCTCGGATCGGGCTGGAGGTCTTGCCAGGCTGCCGTCCCACGACCCCCTGCAGGCGCTTCGCGGACCTCAACTGTTTTGTTGCGCGCTTGCGGCTCGGCGATGGCTTGCACGCACAGCTCGGCGATCGCATCCCGGCTGACCTGACCGGTAATCTCGTCGCCCTGCGCCAGCTGTAGCGGCTTGCCGCCGCTTGCTTCGGTGAGCGCGCAGGGCCGCAGGATGGTGTAGGGCAACCCGCTCTGGCGCACGCTGCCTTCGGCCCGACGCTTCCAGCTCAGGATGCCGCCGAGTTGCTCGTTCATGCGGACTGCGGGCGGTTGCTGCTCCCAGTCCAGATCGGCGCGCTCGGGTCGCGTGACGCCGGCCGAGCTCACCATGACAAACTGCGATCCGGGCCAATCCCGATAGGCCTCGATGGTAGCGACCTGCAGTGCAAACGGGCCCGGCTCGAAGGTGGGGTTGAGCTCGCGATCGAACTCGAATTTGCTCAGCATCAGCTGCAGCGAATGGAGCTGGCCGGGATCGAAGGGGGCTGCGTCCTCTCGGGTGCGGGCGCGGAAGGTGGGCGTCACTGCTTTGAAGGGAATCTCGACATCGATCCAGCGATCGGGCACGGTATCGAAGCTATAACCATAGCCGATGCCGTCCCAGCGGCTGTCGCTGCGTAGGAAAAACTTATAGCGCTTGCCATCCCCTTTGACGCGCAACCGTACGCCGTCGCAATCGCTCAGATCGAGCGGCGGATCGAAGTTGCGCGTGCGCACCGAGGCAAAGCCACCGTTGTTTTCGGTGGAAACGTTGCCGGCAAAAACAGCACTGTCGCCAGCCATTGAGAAGCTGCTCTCGCTGACCCCGCCCATGACCGCATCATCAAGGGCGCCCCAGGCAGCTTGTTCCTGGGCTGAAGGGGCACAGAAGTCAAACAGCATCCGCGCGCCGGGCGCCCGCACCTGCTGCGCGGCCAGCGCTGCCAGGTTGCTCGTGCCGCGGTATTCCACTGTCTCAGGTGTGGATGCGGCAATTTCGGGGTCGTAGTAGGTGACCCCCTGATAGTACTTTTGCCGGTCGGGGGTATCGCCTTCCACCGGCTGCACCCGCGTCCCCGTACAGCAAATGACGGCGGTGACCCCTTGCATGAGGGACGGCTGCAGGCTCTCGGCAACGGTGATGTCGCCTTCATAGAGATCGAGTTGCTCGCCCAGTAGGGGGCGAGCGCGCTCGATGCTGCGCACCAGGCCCCGCACCGGATAACCGCGCTCCCGGAGCTGCT
Source organism: Cyanobacteria bacterium QS_8_64_29 (assembly GCA_003022125.1). NCBI lineage: Bacteria > Bacillati > Cyanobacteriota > Cyanobacteria bacterium QS_8_64_29. The sequence continues at coordinate 29,779 of PXQH01000022.1, forward strand.
GCACGACGCGCTGGCCCACGCCGCCAGTTGCCCCGGCAACCAAGATGGTGCCGCTACGCTGCTGGCTGGCGGGGGTAGCTGGCTGGGGCCGCGGGGTCTCCTCCGTGGGCTTGAGGCCGGGCAGTTTGTCCAGTAGCGGAATGGCCCCAAAATACGCCAAGGTCCTAACGAAGCGCCCCATGTCCCAAGATGCCAACCGACACATGATGCTTGCTTGGCTGCCCCAACATCTCCATCCTCGCACTTGCCGCGCGCTTCCCTCAGCCGCATGAGGGGTAAATCGGCCCTGCGCTGGTTTGCGCTCGGCGTGGCGCTGTTGTTTTTGCTCCATACACTGCGAGCGCGCTGGCACGAGATGGCTGGCTTGCAGCTAACGAGCGCGCAGTGGGGGTACTGCGCCATGGCGCTGCTGGTGACGGTGATCGCGCACGTTTGGTCGGGGTTGGTGTGGCTGAGCCTGCTGCGAGCGCTCGAGCGTCCCCTACCGCTGCGCCGGGGGCTGCGGCTCTATCTCAACACCAACTTGGCCAAGTACGTTCCGGGCAATATCTGGCACTTTTACGGCCGCATCGAAGCTGTCAAAGCCGCCGGTAGCTCGCTGGGAACGGCAACCCTGAGCGTGCTGCTGGAGCCGCTGCTGATGGTTGCCGCAGCCGGCGCGATCGCGCTGGCTGCTGCCCCACTGCCGGCGCTGCTCCCAATCGCGGCGGAACAAGCAGCCGCACTGCGGGCTGCCGGCCTGGTGGCCATTGGGGGGGGCTTGCGGCCGCGCTATTTGAACTGGCTGTTGCAGCGCCGCCGTCTTGCTGACCAGGACGAGCCGTTGCGGCTGTCGGCTTATCCGCTGCGGCCGCTGTTGGGGGAGCTGGGCTTTGTCGCCCTGCGCGGGGCGGGGTTTGCCCTGACGGTGGCCGCCTTCGCGCCGGTCCCGCCGGCAGCACTGCCGCTGCTGCTGGGCGCGTTCGCTGCAGCGTGGGGGCTGGGGTTGGTCGTGCCCACTCCGGGCGGAATTGGCACGTTTGAAGCCAGTGCCGTTGCCCTGCTTCAAGGCCCGTTCGCGGCCGGCGCGCTTCTGGGCGCTGTTGTCGCGTTCCGGCTCGTCAGCATTGCCGCCGAAGCCGCTGCCGCCGGCCTGGCTAGCTTGCTGGTTGGGCGGCCCTAGCCCACTGGGTGCTGGCCGTAGAACGGGGCGGCCTGTGACCAGTGCGGTCGCTCCCCCTGCTGCCAGGCTCGAGCGGCTAAGTGCCAAACCCCGCTTGCCGTTGCGCCCAGCTGGGGTGGCGCTTCCACCACCTGGCAGTCGGCCGGTTGCGCTGCCAGGGTTTGCTGCCAGTCAGCTGCTGTCATGGCGGTATCGGCCAGCGCTGGCAGCAGGCCCTGCCCGTCCGGGGTGACCCGGTAGATGGCCCCAAATTGCTGGTTGCGGCGTGCTGGCATCCGGACGGCGATGGTGCCCTCCGGCTGCAGCAGCGCCGGTTGCGATCGCGCCACCGCCGCCAGCGTGGAGATGCCAAACAGCGGCAAGGCCAGCTGCTGGGCTAGCACGCGCGCGGTTGCCACGCCGGCGCGCGTGCCGGTAAAGCTACCCGGACCAATGGCAACGGCAAGCCAGCTCAAATCGCGCCACGCCAGCGGCGGCAGGAACTGGGCCAAGCAGAGCTGCAAGTGCGTCGCCAGCTCCCAGCCCAAATCCCAGCTTTGGGTGCGGAGCTCGCCGCCTATCGCCCCCACCGCAGCGCCCAGCTGCGGGCTCGCGGATTGCAAGGCGAGGCCGTAGGCATCGGCTTCGCGCATGGAGCGGTAACTTAGCGCGCTGCTGGTGATGGTAAAGGGAAGCCTGCCCCAATTGCGTGGGCCTGCGATCAAGCCGCTCGGTGCAGCCGATAGTATGTTTCAATAGGGGGTAGAGATATTCATTCGGTTGGGCAGGTGCGCGCTGGGCTTGCGGAGCTGGCGTCAATCGAGATGCCGTCCCGGATTGAAATCTCAGCCCAGCTCAATTGCGGAGACAATCGCTTCCATGTCCATCTATATCGGTAACCTCTCTTACGAGGTAACGCAGCAAGATCTAAACGCCGTTTTTGGCGATTACGGCACCGTTAAGCGCACCTACCTTCCCACCGACCGCGAAACCGGCCGCAAGCGAGGCTTCGGCTTTGTCGAGATGGCCAATGAAGCCGAAGAGACCGCGGCTATTGAGGCGTTCGACGGCGCCGAGTGGATGGGCCGAACCCTCAAGGTCAACAAAGCCCGCCCGCGCGAGGAGAAAAAAGGCTAGCGCCCGCTTGCAGTGCCGCCGGGCGAGCTGTCCGTCAGCCCGATTCGTACCAGCCAGCTGCTTGCGCGCGGATCGCCAGGTTGCAGACTGGGCGCCCGGTCAGGCACTGCCAGTGGCAGGCAAACAGATCGGGGCTTTGCACGCCCACGCTTGCTAAGGCAGGAGCAGCTGGAAAGGGCCAGAGGCGATCAAAGGCAATCTGGCCGTCTAGGTAGCCAAACTGCAACAAGTAGACGGCTGGCGGCGCTGCCAGTGCGTGCAACAGCTGATGCCCCAAGCGATAGAGCTGCTGCCGCTGGTGATCGTCGAGCTCGATAGGCTGCCGGTAGGTATTGGGGGCCATGCCTTCCCCAATGGCTTCACCGTAGAGCGGTCCCTTAGCGGTTAGGACCATGGGCAACCAGTAGTTGCCCGCCCAAGCAGCCGGTTGCTGCAAGCCGCTCGCGCACTGCAGGTGCGCCTCGACCCATTGCTGCCGGGCGCGCACGTCCTTGCAGGCCTGATAGATGGCCCGACCGGGAAACTCAAAGCTGTCCGGGAGCGCGATCGTCAGCGGACAGTAGCGCGGTTGCTGCTCCCCGTCAGATGGCTCGGCCTGCAACCCGGCAGCCGGGACGACCTCAATGGCAGCACTCGGGTCCTGCGCCGCAATCGCCTGCTTGAGGGCCGCCACCATTTGCTGGGTTGCGCGCGAGGTGGCCACAATGTTGCCGGCGCGATCGATCTCGGCGTCGACAGCAATTCGGATGGGGGCTGCGGACGGGAGCATTGCTGCCGTGCGGCAAAGTTTCGCGATCGCGCCCCATTATCGCCCCCAAGCCCCGCGAATGGAAGGCGGCTGAGGGCATCGAGGCTGCGCGAGTACGAGGATCGTTATGGCTGACGCGACTACCGAGATCCGGCCGGGCGAAGTCTTTGCCGAGACGGCCGAGTTCGACACCCGCATCCGCGAGCTACTGCCGCACTACGACTCTCTGTTGGACGCCATCGTCCGCTGCGTCCCGCCTGGCGCCGAGCGCATTTTGGAACTGGGGTGCGGGACGGGCGAGCTCAGCCACAAGCTGCTGGCGCGCTGTCCGCAAGCGCAGCTGGTAGGAATCGATTATTCGCCGCGCATGCTGGCGGCGGCAAGCGACAAACTGCAGGCTGCTGGCGCTGGGGATCGCTGGCAGGGCCTGGAACTCGACTTTGGCGAGTGGGCCAACAGCCAGCACGCCCGCGAAACCGGCACCGCGTTCGACGCGATCATCTCCTCGCTTGCCATCCACCACTTGAGCGACGCGGACAAGCAACAACTGTTGCAACAGGCTTGCCGCTCGCTCAAAGCCGGCGGTGCGTTCTGGAACGCCGATCCCCTGCTGCCGGAGGCGCCCGCGCTCGCAGATGCCGACGACGAAGCCCGGATGGCATGGGCGCAGCAGCATGGCATCGACCGCGAAGCCGTGCGCGCCCGCATTGGCACCAGCGTGCCCTGCGGTCACTCCGGCCCTGATCGCTTGGCAACGCTAGAGGCACAGTTGCAGATGCTGCGTGAGGCTGGCTTTCACCCGGTGGCCGTGCCGTGGAAACATTACAATCTGGCTGCCTTCGGCGGCTTTAAGGCCTAGGAACGACTCGCCCGAGCGGGGTGACCGTGCCACACATCCAGCAGCGCGATGGTCGTGGCGGCAATGGCTTGGTCGGTGCCGTAGGTCATCTGCGGTGCCAAATCGAGCGTGTAGTCGGCCAGCTCGAAGCAGCCTGGCGGAATGCCTTCGTTGGAGCCGTTGAGCGCATAAACGGCAGGGGCTGATTCCAACTCGCCGGCCAGCTCCTGGGCAACCGCCGGTAGCGTCTGCCCGCGCGGATCGGTGGCAACAGTCAAGGTAGGCGCTTCAGCTGCATCCCGCAGCAGCTGGTAGAGCTCGTACACCACTAGCGGCACTTGGCGCACGCGGTGGCCGTAGGTCCGCTTTTGCAGCGAGAAGCGCGATTCGCGGCCCTCCTCAATGCCATCGAGCAGCGTCCGCAGCGAGCGGGCGCTCACCGGCGAGTCCACCACCACAATCAGCTGAGCTAGCTCGAAGGCCTGCACCGAGCGCCCTAGCGACTCGCCCATGCGGCGCGTACCGCGCAAGTCTTCGCTTTCGTAGGCCAACTGCACCAGCGTCAGCTTTTGCGTTAGCTGGCGGGAGTCGGCCTTGCCGCGCTTTTTGGGGCGGACGCAGCTCCCCTCAAGGAGGCCAATGCCGGCCCAGTCGCCGACTAGCTCCACCCGGATGACAAAATCGGGCGCGCTCAAATCCACGCTCAGGGTGCGGCTGGCGTCCAGAACCGCAGCGCCGGCTGCGATTTTGACATCGCGGGAGGTGAACGCGTGCTGGCCGCGCCGCGTGGCCCGAACGGCAAAAGTGGCCCCCTCGGGCAGGCGCTCGGCCGCGCGCGCGCAAGTGGCTGCGATCGCCGCGCAATCCGGCGGGGCCACCTCGGCCTCAATGGCAATGGCCTGCTCGAGTTCGGGGATGGCGCGCATGGTTGCGGTGGGCAGCTCCCGGTCGCTGCCGAGCCAGACCAAGCCCCAGTACCCCGATGGTTCCGGCACCAGCTGCGCTTGCGGAAAGCACTCGCGCAGCCGGGATGCGACGATGTGCGCTTTGTCGCGCGGCGCGGTCGCCAGGTATTGCCATTGCGCTGCCATACGGCCCGTTCGGGCTGGATCCGGATCGTTACAATAAGCTTAAAATAAGCGCGAACGCCAAGGACGCGAGCGCTAAAACGGGAATGGCGATCGCCGCTTGCAAGCACAAGGGGAAGGCTATGGCCCAGCAGAGTGCAAGTGCCGACATTCCCCAAATCACGGTGGAAGAGCTAGCTCGCGCGATTGCCGACCCAGCGCGGCCGGTTCAGGCAATCGATGTGCGCGAGCCGGAGGAGCTCGAAATCGCCCGCTTGGATGGGTTCGCCAACCTGCCGCTGAGCCAGCAGGCAAGCTGGGCAGGCGAGATCCACCACCGCTTCGATGCCGAAACCGAGACCCTGGTGATGTGCCACCACGGCATCCGCTCCGCGCAGATGTGCCAGTGGCTGTGGCAGCAAGGCTTTCGCAATGTCAAAAACGTCATTGGCGGCATCGACGCGTATGCCCTGGCGATCGACTCGAGCGTGCCGCGCTATTAGCGCAGGCCAGCGCAATGGCGGCTTGCTCGATGCAACGCGCGGCTGCAGCTGCGCGTCATGGTGGTAGGGGACTGAGCGTGCCGGACCATGGCTGACGAGCGCAAGCTGACCGAGCGCCACCAGCAGATCCTGCGGGCTACCGTTCGCCGTTACGTCGCCACAGCCGAGCCCGTTAGTTCCAAATCGCTGGCCGGCAATCGCGACTTTGCCGTCAGCCCAGCCACGATCCGCAATGCCATGGGGTGGCTGGAGCAGGCCGGTTTGCTGTTTCAGCCGCACACCTCGGCCGGTCGCATTCCGTCGGACTGGGGGTATCGGCTCTATGTCGATCGCCTAATCGAACCCGACGAGCGCTTGGGGAGCCAAACCGAGCGCTTTCTCAACCAGCGCCTGGATGCCGAAACCGGCAACTTAGAAGCTCTGCTTCACGGGGCCGCCCAGCTGCTGGGCACCCTCAGCGGCTACATTGCGCTGGTTACCTGGCCGCAGACGCCCCACCACACCCTCAAGCACCTGCAACTAGTGCGGCTGGATTCGGGTCGGGTGATGCTGATTGTGGTGACCGATGCCTACGAGACCCAGTCGGTGCTGATGGGGCCCTCGAGGGCAGACGGCGCTGATCGGGGACCGGACGAGCGAGAGCTACAGGTTCTCTCCAACTTTTTGAATCACAAGCTGCGCGGGCGATCGCTGGCTGCCATCGCCTGCCTCGACTGGAGCGAGCTGGATCGCGAGTTCCAGCAGTACGCCCGCCTCATTAGCAGCATCCTGCAAGCGCTGCGCGAGCGCAGCCACGCGCTGACCTCAGCCCCCATCGTCGTCCGCGGCATCTCGGAGGTCCTGCGCCAGCCCGAATTTTCGCAGCTGCAGCAAGTTCAGACGCTGCTCCATCTGTTGGAAGCCGAGCCCGATCAGCTTTGGCCGCTGATGTTCGAGCTGCCGGCCAGCGAGGGTAGCGAGGGTAGCGAGGGTAGCGAGCGGAACGCAACAGTGCGCATTGGCTCGGAAAATCCGCTGGAGCCCATGCGCAGCTGCACGCTCATCTCGGCTCATTACTGCCAGGCTGATCGCCCGGTGGGTAGCGTGGGCCTCATCGGTCCCACGCGCATGCTCTACGAAAGCGCGATCGCGCTGGTCGAGGCGGTCGCTGGCTATTTGTCTGCCACGCTCAACCCTAGCGACCCCTAAGGAGCGAGCCGTGTGGCGCACCATTGCATTCAGCTTGCTGTGGGTGGGCTTGGTTGCCTACGCGTTCGCGCTGGCACCGCCCAACAGCCCAGAGACGCCCGCGCTCCTCCGGCAGCTAGCCAGCGGCCAGTGGCAAGATCTCAACCCGCTGCTGGTGGCCCTGTTTAACCTCATGGGGATCTGGCCCATTGCCTACGCCAGCGTGCTGGCCAGCGATGGCAGCGGCCAACCCGTTCGCGCCTGGCCCTTTGCCCTGACCGCCTTTGCCGTGGGCGCGTTTGCGCTCCTGCCGTATTTGGCTCTGCGCCGCGCTAACCCCACCTTGGCCGGGGGCAAAAGCGGCCCGCTCAAGCTGCTCGATCGCCGTGCCACTGGGATCTTGCTGTTGATCGCGAGCGTGCCGCTGCTGGGCTACGGCCTGCTGTGGGGCGACTGGCACGCGTTCGCCCAGCAATGGCAGAGCAACCGCTTCGTCCACGTTATGAGCCTGGATTTCTGCCTGCTGTGCGCGCTGTTTCCGTCGCTGCTTGGCGATGACATGGCGCGACGCGGCCTGCACGAGCCGGCCGTCTTTTGGGCCGTGAGCCTCATCCCGCTGCTCGGGCCGTTGGCCTATTTGAGCGCGCGGCCGCCCTTGCCCGAAGGCAGCGGGGTGGCACATCAGGCCAGCCCGCATTGAGGAGCGCGCCAGTGCTAGGGTTGGGCGGGATGGCGAGTCGAGGGAGAGGCCATGCCCGAGGGCGATGCGAGTGCTGGCTTGGCAGCGCTGCGAAGCGACCTTGCCGAGCTGGTGGCCTACGAGACCCAAACCGATGGGGCCAATGGCAGCGAGGGGGCAGCCGAGCTGCCCGATAAGCTCGACGCCAACGAATGCCCGTTCGATCTGCCAGCGGCCCTCAAGCAAGAGCTCGCCCGCTACTACGAGCGCGCTATCGCGGCCAATCGCTACCCCGATGGCAGCCACGCCAGCCTCAAGCGCGCCATCGCCACCTACGCCAGCGAGTCCGCAGCTGCCAGCATCAGTCCTGATAGCATCGCGCTGGGCCATGGGTCCGACGAGCTCATCCGCAGCTTGCTGATCGCCACTTGCTTGGGCCGCCCCAGTTCGGTGCTGGTGGCCCAACCCACTTTTGCTATGTACGGCATTATCGCCCGCACGCTGGGCGTTCCGGTCGTCTCAATCGGTCGTTCGGAATCCGACTTTGCCATCGATTTGGCGGCCGCGCAGCGCGCAATCGCCGAGGCACGCGAGGCACCCGTGCGCGTCGTGTTCGTGGCGCACCCCAACTCGCCCACCGGCAATCTCCTCTCGGCTGCCGAGCTCGACTGGTTGCGCAGCCTGCCCGAGCGCATCCTGGTGGCCATCGACGAAGCCTACTTCGAATTCAGCCAGCACTCGCTCGCCGGCGAGCTCGCCCAACGGCCCAACTGGATCGTGCTGCGCACGTTCTCCAAGGCCTTCCGCCTGGCAACGCACCGCGTCGGCTACGGCATCGCCCATCCCCAACCGATCGCGGCCCTGGAGAAAATTCGCCTGCCTTACAACCTGAGCGGCATGGCGCAGGCAGCGGCGCAGTTCGCCCTCGATCGCCGCCAGCAACTGCTGGCAGCCGTGCCCACCATTCAAAGCGAGCGCGAGCGCCTGCGGATGGCGCTGGAACAAATCCCCAACGTCCGCGTTTGGCCCAGCGCAGCGAACTTTTTGTACTTGCGCCCTACCCCGCCCCCCTCAGCGGCGGCCGTTGCGAGCGCCCTGCAGGCCAGCGGCACGCTCGCGCGCCACACCGGCGGTGGCATCCGGCTCTCGGTGGGATCGCGCGCGCAAAACGAGCGCGCCCTGGCGCGCTTGCAGGCAGCGCTGCAAGCTCACTCGAGCGCCCCAACCTCGTAAGCCTCGCCCGCAATGACGACCTGATCGCCGGGAGCCAGCTGGCGGCCGCGCCGCGTCTCGCGCTCGCCGTTGACCGTTACCTCACTGGCTTGGATCCGGATCTTGGCTTCACCACCAGTCCCGACGGCGCCGACGAATTTCAAAAACTGGGCCAGCCGGATGGAGCGACCGGATGCTGTCATAGCCGTTTGTGGAGCAGCAGGCGCCGGGAGCGGCCCAACAACCAGGCGCTGCAGTCCGGTTCGCGCCGGCACACGCGGTAACCGCTGCTTTCGTAGAGCTGTCGCGCGGCGGGATTGCCCTCCAAAACGTGGAGGTAAATATCCCGAGCGCCCCACTCGAGCGTCGTGCGCTCGCAGCAGCGCAACAGCTGGCGGGCAATGCCGTGCCGGCGGCACTCGGGCCGGACGGCTAAGTTGGAGAGGTAGGTCGAGCTCGCGCCGCGCGCGCGGCGCGGCCATCCCGCATGGCGGGCCAGCTCGATCGTTCCGGCGATCGCCTCGCCCCGCTCGGTTCCGGTGGTGGCAACCCAACACACGCTCGAGCGGGCGCTCAGGCGCTGGCGCAAATCTTGCTGGATGCCCAGCTTGATGCCCAGCTTGAACAAGGGGTGGACTATGGCCTGGAGGCCGCGCGGGGGATGGAAGCTGTCAGCAATTAGGGCCGCCAGCCAGGGGAGGTCTTGCAGCTGGGCCTGGCGAATGGTGGGGCTGGCTGGGCCGGTACTACCGCTTGCCCCCACCGAGGCCAGCGAACCAGAAAGGCGTTCCGTCACGGCAGCAGAGGAGCGCTCTTTGCCTAATTTAACCACGCTGTCCGGAATCGCGGCAGCTTTCGGCAAACTCCAAGGGGAGGGGCGAGAGCGATGTGGTGGGCGCTGCAGCACCGTTGCAGGTGTCCGCGCGATCGGTCAGGGCCATTTGCTCCACCCAAGTGGCCAGGCGCAGGGCTTGGAGCGCCTGCTCGCCCCCAACCGAGGGGCGAGCGCCGTTGCGAATGCAGCGGATGAAATGCGCGATCTCGGCATGCAACGGTTCGATCTGCTGGGCCTGAACTTGCTCTAGGTCGCAATCTTGGCGGTGCCAAGCGGCATGGCAGTCAGTGCTGCCTCGAGCGGCGGCGTGCCGGTAAATGGAGACTTCATTGCCGAGCAAGTCAGCTTCGGCTAGGGCGTGCTGGCAGTGAGCCGCAATGCGGCGCGTTTTGCGATGGGCTACTTTGCTAGCGGTCAGCGTTGCCAGCAGGCCGTTGGCAAAGCCTACGGTGGCCGTAACGTAGTCCAACTGCTGCGAGCTGGCGGTTTGGCTGCCGCTGGCGGCCAGTTTGACAGGTGGGGCCGCCATGAGCTCTAGTAGTAGGTCCAGATCGTGGATCATCAGATCCATCACGACCGAGACATCGCTGGCCTGTTGGGGATGGGGGCTCAAGCGGTGGGCTTCCAGCGCTAGCGGCGTTTCGGCCTGCAGGATCTGCCGCAGCTCGCTAAAGGTGGGATTGAAGCGCTCGATGTGGCCTACTTGCAAAATCGCGCCGGCTGCCGTTGCGGCCTCGACCAGGGCCTCGGCCTCAACAAGGCTGGCAGCGATGGGTTTTTCCATCAGCACGTGCACGCCGGCATGCAGGCAATCCAGGCCAACGCGGTAGTGCAGGCGCGTGGGGACGGCAATGCAAGCCGCATCGACATGCGGCAGCAGCTCGCGATAGCTTTCGTAGAAGTCGATCTGGTACTGCTGGGCGATCGCAAGGCCGCGCTCGACGTCAATATCGGCAACGCCAACCAGCTCGACGTCCGGCAGCAGGCTAAAGATGCGGGTGTGGTGTTGCCCCATATTACCCACCCCAATTGCGCCTACGCGCAGGGGGGCATGCCGCTCCGTGGCATCGGCTCTTGGGTGATGCATGCGTTTGCGCTCCTGTCAGCTCCTCCACCACAACGGAAGTGCAGGGCCAATCCCCCCCGACGGCAAAACCATGCAGATAGTACCACGGTGCTTTTGCGCAAACGGGCAGGTATCGGCTGCACTGTAGTCACTGAGGCACTACCGTCCTAGGACGGTCTCTAAAAGTTCCCTAGGGGTACGGCACTATGACGGTTAAAGCCGTGGTTTTGTTGTCCGGTGGGCTGGATTCAGCCACCGTTTTGTACCGCGCCCGGGCGGACGGTTTGGCCTGCCATACCCTAGCCTTCGACTACCAGCAGCGCCACCAGCGCGAGCTGGATGCGGCAGCGGCGATCACGCATGCTGCTGGAGCCTCTCAGCATCAGCTCGCTCGCATCGATCTGAGCCTCTGGGGCGGATCGGCCCTAACCGATCGCGAGCGCGAGCTCCCCCAAAACCGCGATCGGGCGGCCATGGCCCAAAGCATTCCGGCAACCTACGTTCCGGCGCGCAACACCATCTTTTTGAGCTTTGCCCTCTCCTATGCTGAAGCCATCGGCGCCGAGCGCGTCTACATCGGCGTCAACGCCCTGGACTACTCCGGCTATCCCGACTGCCGGCCGGACTACATCCAGGCCATGCAGGCGGTGTTTCGGTTGGGGACCAAGCAAGGCCGCCAGGGACAACCGATTGCCATCGAGACGCCGCTGCTGGCGCTTAAAAAGTCCGAGATCGTCGAGTTGGGCGAGCGGCTGGGCGTCCCTTGGGCGCTGACCTGGTCCTGCTATGCCGGGGGCGAGCGCGCTTGCGGCACCTGCGATGCCTGCCGCTTGCGCCTGCAGGCCTTTGACGAGCTAGGCCTGCGCGACCCGCTGCCCTATGCTCCGCTTGATCGGGCGTAGCAGCCCGGGGCTAGGAAGCCGGTGGCGGCCCATCGGCAGAAGCCGAATCAGCACCCGAGCCATTTTCAGGGTCGGGCCGCTCCCGCTCGCTGGATGGGGGCAGCGATTGGGTGGGCGGCTCGCGGCGGTGGATGCGGATTTCGTACAACCGCGGCCCCTCAGCCGACATGACCGTCATATCCAGATCGCCGTAGCGCAGCGTCTCGCCCTGGGTGGGAATCTTTTGAAATTGGTAGAGCAGAAACCCCCCCAACGTCTGGTACTCGTCCGTCGCCGGCAGATCCAGATCGAGCAGGTCGTTGATTTCATCCAGATCCATTTGGGCCTGGACCAAAAAGGTTTGCTCGTCCAGCATCTGGATGGTGAGGGCTTCGGAGTCCTCGGACTCGGTTTCGCCGCCGATGATTTCGTCCATGAGGTCTTTGAGGGTAACCAGGCCAGCCGTTCCGCCGAATTCGTCGACCACAATGAAGGTCTCTTGGCGCGATCGCTGCATGAGCGACAGCAATTCGTTGAGCGGCGTAAACGCTGGCACAAAGCGTACGGGCCGGATCCAGGCCTGAATGGGGCTCTGATGGGCGATGGTGTTTTGCGCTAGCGGGACGGCCATCTCCTTAAAATCGATCAGGCCGCGAATGTCATCGAGCGACTCGCCCGTGACCGGATAGCGCGAATAGCCCTCGGCAGCCACTCGGTCGAGCAGCATGCCGAAGGTGGCTTCGCTGGGCAGCGAGACAATTTGGGGGCGAGGCACCATGATTTCTTCGGTTAGCACCTCGCCAAACTCGAACACGTTGTTGAGCAGCGTGCGCTCGTCGGCTTCCAGGCCCGTGGATTCGCGCTCGGTCGCCACGATCAGCTGCAGCTCCTCTGAGGTGACGCGGTTGTGCCATCCTTGCTGGGCATCGCGAAAGCCAGCCAAGCGCAGCAGCAAGCGCGTCGATTGGTTCAAGATCCAGACAAAGGGATGGACCAACCGGGCCAGCAGCAGGCTGGGTGGTCCCAGCACGCGCGAGAGTTGCTCGGCCCGCAGTAGCGCGATCGATTTGGGGCAAAGCTCGCCCAGCACGATTTGCAGGTAGGCCACCAGCAAAAAGGCGACGGGGACGGCGACCGAGTGCGAGAGAAAGCGGGCTGTTGGCTCCGCAACGGGCAAGCGCAGCAAGCCCGCTTCGACTAAAACGGCCATGGTGCGCTCGCCGATCCAACCCAATGCCAAGCTCGAGAGGGTAATGCCCAGCTGGGTGGTCGATAGCAGTCGCTCGATACTGCGTTGCAGCGCTTGCACGGTTTGAGCCTGGACGTCACCGGCTTCCACCAGCTGGCTGATCCGCGATCGCCGCACTGCAACCATGGCGAACTCCGCCGTGACGAAAAATGCGTTGATTGCAATCAGCGACAGGACCGCCAGCAACCGGACGGCGGCATCCCCCAACGAGAGTTGGGGCGGCTGGGGGGCAGCCGCGAGCGGGGCAGCTTCAGTAACGACCATGACGATTGGGGCGTTGCACGGCGGCAGCCATCGCTCGGGCAGCGCTCAAATCACCAGCAGTACGGCTCTGGCCCAGCTCGCTTGCCCCAGTGCCGGCGGCTAGCCGCTGCTGTCGCCATCCCGATTCATTTTGGCTTCGGTCTGCTTGATAATTTTGCTCTCCGAGATAATGGAGAAGGCATCGCGGGACTGCTCGCTACCCGCGCGCTGGGCCTGTTGCGCCGGAGCGCCCTCGGGCGGATCGATCTCTTGCAGTGCTTGGTAGCCCATGCGAAGTCCCAGCAGCAGGCTGACAAGCGTGGCTCCTAGCATGGCCGCCAGCCAAATAAGCGTTAGTCCCAGCATGGGTTGCACTCGCATCCGCGTTGCCCGAGGGTGCCCGCTAGTCAAGCCTAAATGGCGGGCGCTGCCGACCGCAATCGCATCGCAGCCGCTAGAGTAACTATAATGTGCAACCAGCCTGGCTGGCCAGGCCAGCGCGACCAGGGTTGGCCGAGCGGTTTAGGCAGCGAACTCATAATTCGCCTCAGGCAGGTTCGACTCCTGCACCCTGGATTGCTCTAAAGTCTTTCTTGCTGGACGTCCCGGCTAGCGCTGCCGGGATCGCAACGAGCTACCGAACGGGTTGGCCAAATCCTGCGTTCGGATGGGGGGACCGCTAGCGCTTTACCGCTCGAGCAACTGCCGGTAAACGCGATCGGCGCGCTCGGCATCGCTGGCGATGGCACGCTTGGGATACCCCTGCAGGCCCAGCAAGGTGTCAGCTTGAGCGCCCAGCGAGCGGTCCTCGAAAAACGTGCCGGATTGGTGAAAGAAAGCCGCCTCGAGCGCCTCGGCACCAGCGGTTGCGTGATCGGGATGGGCGCGCGCCCCTTGGCCCCAGCAACCCAGCAAAAGGGTTAGCCCTACCGCCATTGCCCGGAACGAGCAGGCCATAATGAAGGGTTAGTGTCACTGCCTCGATCTTACTAACCCCACTCGCTTGGAGCCCGGCTAGCAACCATGCCAAAGACCGAGACAGCCTCGCACCGCCAGCGCCTGCTCGCCATGCTGGCGCAATATAGCTATCAGCAAGGTGAGTTCACCTTGACCTCGGGGGAGCGCAGCTGCCATTACATTGACGGCAAGCAAGTCACGCTCCGCCCCAAAGGTGCGCAGGCCGTCGGCGAGCTCATGCTGGCGCGTTTGTCAGCTAGCGTGCAAGCCGTCGCCGGCCTGACCCTAGGGGCCGATCCCATTGTTAGCGCAGTCAGTACGGTCTCAGCGTACGGCGAGCGCCCGCTACCAGCTTCGATCGTGCGCAAGTCCCCCAAAGGGCACGGTACAGGCGCCTATCTGGAAGGGCCCACTTTGCCGGCCGAGGCACGCGTCGCCGTTCTGGAGGATGTGGTCACGACCGGACAATCGGCCTTGCAAGCCGCGGATCGCCTGCAGGCAGCCGGTTACTCCGTCGTGCAAATCCTGGCGCTGGTCGATCGCGAGCAGGGGGCCGCCGAGCAGTTTCGCGCGAGCGGGCTGCCGTTTGAGGCGTTGTTTACCTTAAGCGAGGTGCGCGAGCGCGCCGGCCGCCCTTAGCCCAGCGTTCGAAACCGCTCCCGCGCCAGCAGCTTTTTAGAGACAAAAATTTCGCCCGTCTCGCGCTCCCAGCGGATGTGCTCTTGCGGCTCCAGGCCGTGATTGGCGGCCAATCGCTCCAAAAAGACCAGCACGTCGATGGGGTGCTCGCCGCCAAATTTGGGATAGCGCACTTCCGGCATGGGAGGGGCGCAGTGCAACGACTCAGGCCTTATTCTAGCCGCCGCCGGTGCGCCCGCCAGTGCCCTGGTCCGGGATTGCCAGCCAGGCCGGTAGCTGCTGTAAGGCCGCCTCGGGCGTATCGGTGCTGGCAACGCGCTCGCCAGCCAGCTGGCGGAACAAGGCCAATGCTTCGGGCGGCGCTGCCAGCAGCACGACCGGCTTGCCCGCTTTGAGGGCTAGCGCTACCTCTGAAGCGGTGCCCAGCCCCATGCCGCACGCCACGATGGCATCGCTGCTGAGCGCGTTGATGTTGTTGCGCGCGTTGCCCAGATCCGTGGCGATGGCAACCGCCACCTCAGGAGCAGCAGCATCCGCATCCCCATCGGGCAGAATCCCAACTGTCAGGCTGCCGGCGGCCCGAGCCCCGCGGTTGGCGGCCGCCATCACGCCCTGCGGCCGGCCGCCGGTTAGCAGGACCCAGCCGCGCTGGGCTACTCCCTCGCCCAGGGCGTAGGCCCGTTCGCAGTCCGCCGCGCTCGCCCCTTCCCCTGGTCCCATAATACCGACAATCGTGCGTCGCATGGGAAGCTAACCCAGCGAGCCGGCCGCCATGCCGGCCAGCAGCACAAAGCCAATGCCCACGTTCTCGCGAAAAAGTTGCGCGAACAGGCGATCGGGGAGCTCGGGCTGCGACAGGCGCACGTACTGGGCTACCCAGCCCACCACCGTGATCGCCCAGGCCAGCCAAAAGCTCGGTTGCAGGCCCAGCTGCACGCCTAGGGCCGCCAGACAGCCGCAAGCCCCGGCAAAGAACGCGCCCACCGCCTCACTGGCGTAACGGCCGAAAAACAGGGCGCTGGAGTGCACCCCAATGCGCCGGTCGTCGTCGCGATCGGCCATGGCGTAAACCGTGTCGAAGCCCAGCGTCCAGAGCAGCGTTGCCCCCCACAGCAGCCAGGCCCCCGTCCCCAAGCACGAAGCCGCCGCCGGGGCATTGGCCGCGCAGCTGATCGCGCTCCAGCTGATGAGTACCGCAAACCCCCAGGCAACGGCCAGCACGAGCTGGGGGATGGGGAAAAAGCGCTTGGCCAGCGGATACGCAACGATCACCGGTACGGCTGCCGCACTGAGTCCAAAGCTGACAGGATTAAGATACGTTGCAATGCCGGCCGCGCAGGCTAGCGCCGCAATGGCGACAGCAATGCCGGTACGGACCGAGAGCGCGCGCGAGGCCAACGGCCGGTTTTGGGTGCGCGCCACCTGCGAGTCGATGTTGCGATCCCAGAGATCGTTAATGACGCAGCCGGCCGCGCTGGTGACAAAACTGCCAACGACAATCAGCCCCACCAGCGGCAGCGGCGGCCGGCCACCGGCCGCCAAAACCACGCCCCATAGCGCCGGCACCATTAGGATTAAGCGCCCGGTGGGGCGATTCCAGCGCAGCAGCCGCACCACCGTCCACCATGTGGGCTCGGCCGATGGTGATTGAGGCGAGCTCACGGCACCTCGCGCGAATCCATCCAGTGCTTGCTATTACCCGATCCTAAGCTATATCGTTGCCCCACCAAGAGCTAGCTTTGCCCCAAGTGCCATGGTTGCTACCGACTCTGCCCTGCCCAACGCCGTCGATATTGCCCACCCCACCGGTCAAGCCGAACGCAACCTAGCCGCTATCGACATTGGCACGAACTCCATTCACATGGTGATCGTGCGGATTCAGCCCGAGCTGCCGGCTTTTAATATTATCGCGCGCGAGAAAGATACTGTCCGCTTGGGCGAGCGCGATCCCGAAACGGGCGCCATCAAGGCAGAAGCGCTGGAGCGGGGGCTGGCTGCCCTGCAGCGCGGCCGGGATTTGGCGCGCAGCTTTGGCGCCGAGCAAATCGTGGCCGTGGCGACCAGCGCCGTTCGCGAGTCGCCCAATGGGCGCGAGTTCCTCAAGCAAGTCGCCTCGGAGCTGGGGATCTTTGTCAGCTTGATTTCGGGACAAGAAGAGGCGCGCCGCATTTATTTGGGCGTGCTCTCGGGCATGGAGTTCCAGGACCGGCCGCACGCCATTGCCGACATTGGCGGGGGGTCGACCGAGCTCATCCTGGGCGATGGGCGCGAGCCGCGCTTTCTCAGCAGCATCAAGGTGGGGGCGGTCCGCCTGACTGAGGAATTGGTAACCACCGACCCCATCAGCACGGCCGAGTTCGAGTACCTGCAGGCCTACATCCGCGAGATGCTGGCGCGCCCGAGTGAGGAGCTGCGATCGCAGCTGGCCCCCGGCGAGCCACTGCAGCTGGTGGGGACCTCCGGCACCATCGAGACCCTGGCCTCGCTGCATGCCAAGGAAACCCTGGACTGGGTGCCGTCACCACTGCAGGGCTACCAGTTCAGTCGCTCGGACTTGCAAGGCATGGTCGATCGCCTGGCGGCCCGCAACCGCAAGCAACGCGCGGCCATGCCCGGCATTGGCGACAAGCGCGCCGAGATCCTCCTGCCCGGTGCCCTCATTCTGCTGGAGACCATGAAGCTGCTGGGGTGCGAGGACATCACCATTTGCGAGCGGGCCCTGCGCGAAGGGTTGGTGGTGGACTGGATGTTGGCGCACGGCCTGATTGCGGATCGCTTGCGCTATCAGGGCTCGGTGCGGCAGCGCAGCGTGCTCAACATTGCCCACAAGTACCGCGTGGATTTGGCCTACAGCGAGCGTGTCGCGCAGCTGGCCCTGAGCCTGTTCGATTGGACCCAGGGCTGCCTGCACGAGTGGAGCACCCGCGAGCGCGAGCTGCTTTGGGCGGGCGCCATCTTGCACGAGTGCGGCATCCACGTCAGCCACTCCGCCTATCACAAGCACTCCTATTACCTCATCCGCAACGGCGAGCTGCTGGGCTTTACCGAAGCCGAGATTGAGGCGATCGCCAACCTGGCGCGCTACCACCGCAAAAACAAACCCAAGAAAAAACACGAGGGCTACAAGAACCTGCCCGACAAGCAGCACCGCAAGTTGGTCGAGCAGCTCAGTACCCTGCTGCGCCTGGCCGTTGCCCTGGATCGGCGCAAGCTGGGTGCAATCGCGCAGCTGCGCTGCGAGTACCGCGCTAAAGGCAAGGAAATCGTCCTGCACCTGAGCCCGGCGCGCGCCGAGGACGATTGCGCCTTGGAGCTCTGGAGCGTCGAGGACAATAAAGGGCCGTTCGAGGAAGCATTCGGCATTCAGCTGACGCCGCAACTCGAGCCGGCTGCCGTTGCAGGCTCACCTGCCGAGGGGGCCCAAACCGTCGAGCCGCAATCCTCGCGCTAATGGCCGATTCTGCCCCTGCCGAAGCCAGCGATCGCGCCTATCAGCCCCCGGCCGGCCGGGTTAGCGAGTACCAGTTCAGCGGTGACGGTTCGGCGGGCTGGCCCTACCAAGTGCGGGCCGAGTGGCTGCCGCTGCGCGAGCGCGAGCGGGCCGTGGCCGAGGTCTTTCATGTGGCCTATCTGGCTGGCGATGCCCATCCCGGCGAGCGTCCGCTCACCTTTGCCTTCAATGGCGGCCCCGGGGCTTCCTCGGCCTTTTTGCACCTAGGCGCGCTCGGGCCTCAGCGGGTGGCGTTTGCGGCTGACGGTACGGCGCCACCGCCGCCGGTGCAGCTAGAGTCGAATCCGGCAAGTTGGCTGCCCTGGACGGATCTGGTGTTTGTCGATCCGGTGGGGACAGGCTTTAGCCGTCCGCTTGAGGCCGCCTCGGACACATCGGCGCCATCCCAGCAGAACCGTAGCGACACGGCCCAGCGCGACAGCCAAGCCGAGACCGGCAACTTCTACGCCCTACAGCGGGATTTGGATGCGCTGGCCGAGTTCCTGCAGCGGTTTTTATCCCGGCACGGCCGTTGGGAGAGCCCCATCTTTGTTGTCGGCGAGAGCTACGGCGGGTTTCGGGTCGCCAAGCTGACGCAGCTGCTGCAGCAGCGCTACGGCATCGGGCTCAATGGGGCCATCTTGCTCTCGCCGGCCCTGGAGTTCCAAATCCTAGATCCTTCCGATTACGACCTCCTGCCTTGGATCGATACCTTTCCCACCATGGCGGCAACGGCGGCATTCCACGGCGCCAGCCGCACGTGGGCGCCCGATGCCGCACCCGAGACCGTCCGCGCCGAAGCCGCCCGATTTGCTAGCAATGACTTGCCCCGCTTGCTGGTCCAGGGCGCTGCCATGCCGGATGAGGAGCGGCAGGCGCTGCTGCAAACCATGGCGGACATGCTGGGCCTACCCGAAGCGCTAGTGACAGCCGCACAGGGCCGCATTGCCAAGACCACCTTCGTGCGCCACCTCCTGCGCGATCACCGCCGGGTGTGCGGCCTCTACGATGCCACGGTCACCGCCGTCGATCCCTACCCCGACCGCGAGCGTTACGAAGGCCCCGACCCCACTTTGGCCGGCATTGACCGGATATTTGAGGCGGGCATCAACGCCCTGCTGCGCCGCGAGCTAGGACTCGAGACCGAGCGGCCTTACACGTTGGTCAATTGGGAGGCCAACCGCTGCTGGCAGGTGGATCTCGAGCGCCACCTGCTCGAGCGCCAGATTGGCGCTACGGACGAGCTTCGCTACGGCCTGCAGCTCAACCCGCACTTGCAGGTCTATTTGGCGCACGGCTACTACGATTTAGTTACGCCCTTCCACACCAGCGATCGCCTGGTGCAGCTGATGAAGCTGGATGAGGGCGCGGCCGCGCGCTTGGCGGTGGAGCGCTTTGGCGGCGGCCACATGTTCTACACTTGGCCGGCGTCTCGCAGCGCGCTGGCAACTACCATGCAAGCGTTCTACGCGCGCGCGATCTAGCGGCGCGCGGCCACCGCCCGCCGCCCGATGGGCACGCACATGGGCGTGCCGGCCACCGGATCGGGCACGATGCGGGCATCGATGCTAAAAACGGCGCGGACGGTCTGCTCGGTCATGACGCGCTCGGGCAGGCCTTGGGCGTAAATTTGCCCGTCGCGCACGGCCACCAGGTAGTCGCTGTAGCGGGCTGCCTGGTTGATGTCGTGCAGCACCATAACCACCGTCCGCTGCTGCTGGACGTTGAGCTCGGCCAGCAGGTCCAACACCTCCATTTGATGGGCCAGATCCAAAAAGGTTGTGGGCTCATCCAACAGCAGGATTTCGGTGTCCTGCGCCAGCACCATGGCTACCCAGGCGCGCTGGCGCTGCCCGCCCGAGAGCTGCTCCAGCGGACGATGGGCGAATTCCTGCATGCCGGCCAGCTCGAGCGCCCAAGCCACCATGCGCTCGTCCTGGGACGACCACTGCTGCAACCAGCTCTGGTAAGGGTAGCGCCCCTGGGCGACCAAATCCCGCACGGTCAGCCCCTCCGGGGCAATAGGGCTCTGGGGCAAAATGCCCAAGCGCTTGGCGACTGCCTGGGTGGAGCGCCGAAAAATATCGCCCCCATCCAGATAAACCGTGCCGCCATGCGGCTTGAGCAAGCGGGCCAGCCCCTTGAGCAGGGTGGATTTGCCGCAGCCGTTGGGCCCCACCAGGACCGTGATGCGCTCGCTGGGCACCGCTAGTGCCAAATCGCGAATGACGGGCGAGCGGCCGTAGCCTAGGGTCAGGTTTTGCGTCTCGAGCCGGTTCATGGTCTTGCGGCGCCCGATGGGTTGGGGAGACTGCAGGATGGCTTGCCTTGGGGGGCAATTGACGCGCTGCGCCGCCTATAGTGGAACCGACCTTACTACGACAGGGTCAAAGCGAACAAGCCTGGCGCCCGTCGCCGAATGTACCCCTCAGTCGGGACTCAGTTGCAGTTATTGGGGACGGTGCCAGCTTGCGTGTAAGATGATTTTAGTCGCTACCCCAAACAGCTGCCATGAAAGGAACCCCAATTTCGCTAGCCGCTTCGCTGATCTACAGCACGGCGCCACTGATTGCACCAGTGAGCGCCGTTGCCGTGATCGCAACAGTCACAACTTCCCAGCCTAGCCTAGCCCAAGCAAGCGAGGGGTCTGCCCGAGCAGCCCTGCAAATGGGTTTCGAAAACTATAAAAAAGGAAACTACCAAGCCGCAATTGAAGACTTCAACCGCGCCATCGAGCGCGATGGCGAGCTAACGCGGGCGTATTACTTTCGCGGCGTGAGCTACCTGCAGTTAGGCAAGCCCCAAAAAGCGCTCGAGAGCTACAACCAGACCATCGAGCGCGATGAGGACAATGCCAGCGCCTACCACGACCGCGGCGTCGCTCACGCGCAGCTGCAAAATTGGGACAAAGCGCTCAAAGACTACAACCAATCGCTCGAGCTCAAACCCAACCAACCCAATGTCTATCTCAACCGCGGCATTGTCAAAACGCGCCAGGACCAGCTCGAGGCCGCGATTGAGGACTATACCCAAGCCATCGAGCTCGACAGCGAGCTAGCCGGTGCCTACGCCAACCGCGGCGTCAACCACGCCGCCCTCGGCAACCGGCAAAAAGCCCTCGACGACTTTGAAAAAGCTGCCAAGCTCTTTCAGGAACAAGGCAACCAGGAGCGCTACCAGGCCGTTCAAGAGCGGATGCAGAAGCTCAAGCAGCAGGCCGCCGGCACCAACTTCCAACTTGAGAAAGCGGATGAAGGGGATGGCAGTGGCGATGCTGCCACCGACTCAGGCGATGGCACAGCTGCCGAAGGCGAAGACGAGGAAGCTGAGGCCGATACTGACGCTGCTGCGGATGCCGAAGCAGGCGAAGCCGACAACGAGCAATAGCCTCTCCTAGCCGCCCTAATAAGCTTCGCTGCCATGGCGCTGCCCTTCGGGGCAGCGCTTTTTTTGCGAGCGGCTACTTGCGGCGTCCTGTGAACTTTCATTAAAGCCGATCTCAACAAGCTGGCCGTAAGATAAGCTTGCTCGGCAAGTTGTTGCGCTATATTTTCAACTAGCTAGGAGGTGAACGGCATGGCAGCGAGTACGGCCAGCGCGCTCTCGCCCGCGCAAGATCCCGATCGAGCCCCCTGGTGGGCGGGCAACGCGCGCTTGATCCATCACTCAGGCAGGCTGCTGGGCGCGCACGTGGCTCACGCCGGGCTGATCGTCTTTTGGGCCGGGGCCATGACGCTGTTTGAGCTCTCGCAGTTCGACCCGGCTCAGCCCATGTACGAGCAGGGCCTGATCCTGCTGCCACACCTGGCTGCCCAGGGGTGGGGCATTGAAGCTGGCGGCGAGATCGGCAGCACCTACCCCTATTTCGCCATTGGCACGCTGCATCTGATCTCGTCCGCCTTTTTGGGCGCTGGCGGCGTTTACCACGCCCTGTACGGTCCGGCCGAGCTGGAGCGGCGCTTTCCCTTTTTTGGCTACAGCTGGTCCGATGGCAACAAAATGACCACCATCTTGGGCATCCATCTCATCTTGCTGGGGATAGGGGCCTTTCTACTGGTTGCCAAAGCGATGGCCTTCGGCGGCCTCTACGATCCCAGCGTTAGCGATGTGCGGGTCGTGAGCGACCCCACGCTCAACCCGGCGCCCATTTTCGGGTATTTGGTCGATGCCTCAGGCCGCAACTGGCTCGCGGGCGTTGACAACCTCGAAGATCTGGTCGGCGGGCACGTCTGGATCGGCATCCTGCTGGTATTGGGCGGCGTTTGGCACGTGCTGACGCAGCCTTTTGGTTGGGCCAAGCGCGTGCTGGTCTGGTCCGGCGAGGCCTATTTGGCCTACGGCCTGGGTGGGCTGGCCCTAATGGGCTTTGTCGCGACCTACTTTGTCGCCGTCAATACCACCGCTTATCCGGAGGCGTTCTACGGACCGCCCCTAACGGTCAAATTCAACATCGTTCCTTACTTTGCCCACGCTGACCTCGACTACGTCACGGCCCGCACCTGGCTGGCCAACGCCCATTTCTGGTTGGCGTTCTTCCTGCTGCAAGGCCACATCTGGCATGCCCTGCGGGCCGCCGGGTTTGACTTCCGCCGGGGCCGGCGCACAGCCGAGGCTGCCCAATAGCGGCAACGGAGTGCTATCGCAAGAGATTGCAAGGAGGAGTTATGACAGCAACGGCAACTGCACCGGAGGGCGCGCAGCCCCGAGTGGGCTGGTGGGCCGGTAACGCGCGCCTGACCGATCTCTCGGGCAAGCTGCTGGGCGCGCACGTGGCCCACGCTGGGCTGATCGTGTTGTGGGCTGGCGCCATGACACTGTTCGAGCTCTCGCAGTTCGATGCCAGCCAGCCCATGTACGAGCAGGGCCTGATCCTGCTACCCCATTTGGCTGCCCTAGGGTTTGGCGTTGGCCCCGGCGGCGAGATTGTCGATACCTATCCGCTATTTGCCATCGGCGTCCTGCACCTGGTCGCTTCGGCCGTCCTGGGCGCTGGGGGGCTCTATCACGCCCTGCTTGGCCCTGCCGTCCTGCGCCGCGACGAAACCTTTTTGGGGTTTTTTGGCTATGACTGGCAGGACACCGACCGCATGACCAACATCCTGGGTATCCACCTGGTCATGCTGGGCATTGGGGCTTGGCTGCTGGTGGCCAAAGCCATGCTCTGGGGCGGCCTGTTTGACCCAGCTGCAGGCGAGGTGCGCGCCGTTAGCGACCCCACCCTCAATCCCGCAACCATCTTTGGCTACCTGGTCGGCGCTTGGGGGCCTGAAGGCATGGCCGCGGTTGACAACCTGGAAGATGTGGTGGGCGGCCACATCTGGGTGGGCCTGATCTTGCTTGCCGGGGGTGCTTTCCACATCTTTACCCAGCCGTTTAGCTGGGCGCGGCGCGTGCTGGTCTACTCGGGCGAGGCTTATTTGTCCTACAGCCTGGGGACGCTAGCCTACATGGGCTTTTTCGCCGCTTACTTTGTCACGGTCAACGACACGGTCTACCCCGAGACCTTCTACGGCCCGGCCGGGACGTTCGAGACCGAGGCCGGCACCGTCACTGCGCGCGGCTGGTTGGCAACGTTCCACTTCGTCCTGGCCCTGCTGGTGCTGTTCGGCCACATTTGGCACGCCATCCGCGCCCGCGGCCGGGCGGCTGGCTTTGACTTTAGCGCCGGCGATTTCATCGGCCCAGACCGCAGCCAAAGCGAGGGTAATCTCGCCACGCCCGTCAACGGCTCCGACTTTGCCCTGTTTTTCCTCAAGTACTTGCCCATCTATCGCCCCGGGCTCTCGCCGCTGGCTCGCGGACTGGAGATTGGCATGGCCCACGGGTACTTCCTGCTGGGCCCGTTTGCCCGGCTGGGCCCCATGCGCGATGCCGAAGTTGCCAATCTGGTCGGGCTGCTGTCAGCCAGCGGGCTGATCGTCATTCTGACGGTGTGCCTGTCGATTTACGGCACGGCCGCTTCGTCGCGGACGCCCGAGCTGCCCGAGCAGCGATCGCCAGCCCCGAGCGTGCCGGCAGCCCTCCAAACCAGCGAAGGCTGGAGCCAGTTCTCGGGGGCCTTTTTAGTCGGCGGCGTTGGGGGCGCGACCTTTGCCTACCTGCTGCTGGAGAATGCCGATCTGCTGGGCGCTATCGCTAGCGGCTCGGTCTAGATCCGCCCGTACCGGCCTGCCTAGGGAAAGGCGCCTTGGCAGGCCGGTCCCCCCTCATGCAGTAACGAGCAATGGGTAACGCCATGCCGACCCGCCAATCGCAGCAATGCCTGGCCCATTTGAGCCGGTCGACTTTCAGGCGCTACGAACGCCTCTCGCAGCGCGCCAACGACCTTTGGAAGATCGAGCGGGGCGCCGTGCGCAGCTATAGCTGGAACGCGGCCGGCCATGCCATCACGCTGGGCTATTGGGGACCAGGGGACGTGGTGGGCGGTTGCCTGTCGCGCTTTGCCCCCTACAAGACCGAGTGCCTCACCCGGGTCGAGGCCATCCGCATTCCCAAGCGCTACTGGCCGGCGCTGGCTGAGGCCATTCTGACGCACGCCCAGCAGACCCAGGAACTGCTGCAAATCGTTCGCTCGCCCAGTGCCTATGGCAACTTGCGGCAGCTGCTCGACTGGCTCGCTGGTAAGTTCGGTCGGCCGGTGCCGGCGGGGCAGCTCATCGACTTGCCGCTGACCCACCGCGAGATCGCTGAATCCATCGGGACGGCACGCGTCACGGCCACTCGCTTGCTCAATCAGTTAGAGGTTGAGGGAGCAATCGTCCGCCAGCGACAGCACCGCGTCATTGTGTGCCACCCCGCAAGATCGCTCGGTGTCCCTGATGGCAGCGAAGAGATAGCTAGCTCAATAGGGGCGGCGGAGCACCAGCAAATAGATCAAAAACGGCGCCCCGATGGCCGAGGTGATCGAGCCGCAGGGGAGTTCGGTCCCCGGAAACAGGACCCGGCCGAGCAAATCGGCTACGACCACCAACATGCCGCCCATCAAAGCCGCCGTGGGGACCAAGCCTTCGTGCGCAGCGCCCACTAGGCGGCGGGCCAAATGCGGCGCCATCAATCCGACGAAACTAATGCCGCCAGCCGTAGCGACAGCACTGCCAGCCAGTCCCACGCTGGTTAGCAACAGCACCCCGCGCTGCCACTCCACGCGGCTGCCCAACCCAGCGGCCAGCGCATCCCCCAAACTGAGGGTGTTGAGCTCGCGCGCCATGACCAGCGCCAGCACCCCCAAAACCACCAACCAAGGCACCAGGGCCAGTACATGGTCCCAGCTGCGCCCGTAAACGCTACCGGTAAGCCAAACGAGTGCCCGCGACACGTTGTCGATTTGGCCGAAGGCCGTCATAAAGCCCGTCAGCGAGCTCACCAGACTGTTGAGGCCGATCCCCACCAGCACGAACCGCACCGGCGAGCTGCCGCCCTGCCAAGCCAGCAGATAGACCAGCACCGAGACGGCTAGGGCGCCGCCAGAGGCTGCGAACGGCAGCAGCGAGACGGAGGCATTGGGGAGCGCCACGATCAGCGTGACGGCCGCCAAGGCAGCACCGGCGTTGACGCCAATGATGCCGGGGGCCGCTAGCGGATTGCGCGTGATGCCTTGAATGAGCGTGCCCGCGATCGCCAGCCCTATCCCCACAAGGACGGCCACCAAAGCGCGCGGCAAGCGCAGCACGTTAACCACGAACGGATGGTTGGGATCGCCGGTTTCGAGTCCCAGGATGGTTTTGATAACCGCCAGCGGCGGCACGCGGTACTCGCCATAACTGACGCTTGCCACCACGGCCATGCCCGTGACGAGCGCTAGCGCCAGCAGCGCAACGGGCACCCGCCGGTCGAAGCGGAATGAGAGCGGCGGCCGTTGGGTGCGCAGGACTAGCCAGTACGAAGCCATGCCCAAGATGCGGTTGCCCCGCTTGGAAACTGACGAATCCAAACTCCCTCAAATCCCTTGCGCGTTGCAATAGCTTGTCGCGCGAAAAGCGCTGGTCAGCCAAGCTGTTTGCCTGAGCTAGGCTTGCAATACCTCTCATACCAATTCTCGTGGCTTGTGCACTAGATTGCGATCTCCAAAACCCCTTCAATATGGGAGTCATGTTCTTTGGTAAGCGTGCATCCGCTGCTCAAATT
>PXQH01000022.1:55776-57946 GCA_003022125.1 Cyanobacteria bacterium QS_8_64_29
GAGGTTCCCGAGTCCTGCTTGCCCAGGTAGCCGTCCCATGCACTCACCCTTGGCGATCGCGCCCGACAGTCAGGTTGAGCTGGCCCAAATCCCCACTAAGGCGGATGGGGGCTACTCCAAAGCGGACGGCAAGGCCCGGTTCAAGCAGCTCCGCAAGCGCCTGGCCCAGTTACAAGAAATCCTCTACGCCCAGGGCCGCTACGCCGTGCTCGCCATCTTTGAAGCGATCGACGCGGGTGGCAAGGACAGCACGATCACCAGCGTTTTTCGCGGCATCAACCCGCAAGGGATGCAAGCGGTCAGCTTTAAGGCCCCTACCCCCATCGAACGACAGCACGACTTCCTCTGGCGCGTCCACCAGCACGTTCCCCCCAAGGGGCACATGGCGGCATTCAGCCGCTCGCACTACCAGGACATATTGGTGGCGCGCGTCGAGCAGCTGGTTCCGGAACCGCAGTGGCAAGCGCGCTACGCCCACATCAATGCCTTCGAGCGCTTGTTGCGCGATGAAGGAACGCAGGTGCTGAAGTTTTTCCTCCACATTTCCCCGGAATACCAACAAAAGCGCCTACAACGGCGGCTCGAGCGGCCGGACAAGCGGTGGAAGCTCGATCCCAGCGACCTGCAGGCGCGGGCGCGCTGGGATGCTTACCAGGCCGCGTTTGAAGCCATGCTGGCGCGCTGCTCCACCGAGCATGCGCCCTGGTACGTCATTCCGGCCGAACGCCGCTGGTACCGCAACTTGGCGGTGGCACAAATCTTGGTCGATGCGCTGGAATCGCTCGATCTGCACTACCCGCAACCGGATTTCGATCCGGCTCAGATCCGCATCCCCTAGCCCGCTGGCGCCAGGGGGAACTCCGGCCACGCTTGCAGCGGGTCGCTGGCGCTTACCACGTGCATGCCGGCCCGGGCAAAGCGCTCGAACTCGGCATCGGCATAATCGCTAAAGTCCACTGCATCCGGGACGACCACCGGCGAGGTGCAGTCTTCCAGCAAGTAGAACTTGCGCGCGAGGTTGGGGTCCCGGCGCTGGATCTCGCGCAGCAAGTCTTCCACCGTCCAAGCAACGCAGTGGCTTTTGGCCTGGCCGGCAATAATAACGGCATCCCAAGCCAGCAACTGCTCGATGAGCGTCCGATTCTCCTGCGCGATGGGATTGCCGTGGTGGTCCTGCAGCACTTCCGGACGCAGCACCGAGTAGTGCTCGGTGAGCGGGTTTTGGCCTTTAAGCTCGTATTGGGCCTGCGTGCCGCGGGCCAGGCTGTGGAAATAAACGGCTTCTTCCACGGCCGAGACCAGCGCGTGGCTGATGCTGCCCACTAGCGCGTGGTAGGGCCACACAGTCAGCGGATGCTTGTTATCCCGATTGAGCTGCTCGAGGTAGTGGCGCGCGTATTGCTGCAGCTCGCTGCGATCCCAGTCGGGAAAGCAATCTGACACGGCCGGGTTGACCTGCCAGGTACCGCTGGCGAGGTCGGCGGGTTGGAGGACCGTGTGGGGCGCCGGGTGCTGGCCGCGATTATCCATCCAGAACACTGGGTGGAAGATTTGCACGGCCGTGTGCGTATCCATGGTGGGGATGATGTGGGAGATTTGGGGCAAGTTGCGGTAGATGAACTCGCAGAGCCGGACGTTGTCCTCAATAGCGCCCTGCCCCGAGCGGCCGGCGGCGAACAGCTCAAAATCGGGCAGGCAGAACGTATTCTGCACGTCAACCAACAGCAGTCCTATGCGCGCCCCATCCTGAGCCGCCGGTGGAATGTTGTGGGTTGCCGCCCATTCTTGGGCGTAAGCAGCGCGCGCTTGGTAGGGAACGCGCCAGACTTGACCCACAGTGCTGGCATCAAAAAAGGGGGGCACGGGTAAGTCTTGACTCGCGGGTGCCATCCGGCTCCTCACTCTTGCCTATCGGTCAGCGCTGCCACCGGCCGTTTGCCTTATAGTTTACGAACTGGCACCCGATGCGCCAATGCAGCGCGGCGGCGCTAAGAGCGCCTAACAACACTGGTAGGGATGGGGAGGGAGAGCTCTGGTCCGCACCATGGCCAAGCCGCTTCCGACAAACTCTGGGCCGAAATCGAACCGCTACTGCCGCCCGAACCGCCCAAGCATCGGGGCGGTCGCCCCCGGATCTCCGACCGAGCCGCGCTCACCGGCATCATCTTCG